>DAOSWJ010000077.1:0-11458 GCA_035380005.1 Prolixibacteraceae bacterium
TGATTATGAACAAGTACAACACAAAGGTTGAAAAATCGTTAAACGAAAAACGAATTGAATATTATACCAATATTTCGCATGAGTTTAAAACGCCTTTGTCGTTGATATTAAGTCCTGTTGAAGAGATAATTATGAGCCCAAAAAGCAACGATTTTGCACGTAAAAAGGGGCTTCAGATCAAAAAAAATGCAACTTATTTAAAAAGGCTCATCGATCAAATACTTGATTTTAGGAAAATTCGTGAAGGAAAAATGCAGTTAAAAGTTTCCGAAATCAATGTTATTGAATTTTTCCGCGAAATATATCTCGTATTTTTGCCCATGTCGCAAAGGCTTGGCGTTAATTTCGAATACAACTACAATGTTGAAAAATATTATGGCTATTGCGATATGCATCAGCTCGAAAAGGTTTTTTACAATTTATTGTCGAACGCATTCCGTTATACGCCTCAAGGTAAAGATGTGCAAATGAACCTGACTGTTGATACCCAAGATGGATGGTTAAAAGCCGAAGTAGTTGATAATGGCACAGGCATCGATGAACAAGAATTACCCCGCATTTTCGATCGTTTTTACAACAGTCGAACAGGTACAGGTATTGGCCTTTTTTTCTCGAAAGAAATCGTTTTGCTACATAAAGGGCAAATTGTAGTGCGTAATAATAGTAAAGGTGGTGCAACTTTTGTGGTCGAAATCCCAATAAATAAGTCGCTTTATAGCGCAGATGAAATTGATATTACTTCACCCAAAAGAGATGCTTTCGATTTAAACTCAATAGACGATATAGAGGTAATTGTATCCCCTCAACAGTCCAATTATAAAATTAATCACCGAAGTGCCGATTACTTTGAGACAATTTTAATTGTTGAAAACAACGATGAAATGAGAACCTATTTGGCTGCCGAGTTGTCGGTAAAGTACAAGGTGATTGAAGCCGAAAACGGTTTGCAAGGAATTGAGTATGCCCGAAAATTTATGCCGCAATTAATTATTAGCGATGTGGTTATGCCAAAAGCCGACGGGTATGAATTGACCCGAACACTTAAGAACGGATTCGACACAAGCCACATACCCATTGTGTTGTTAACAGCCGAGGATTCTGAGGAGAAGAAGCTTTTAGGTGCTGAATGCGGTGCCGACGATTATGTTGTTAAACCATTCAATATAAGTTATTTGTTTACAAAAATCGAAAATATTATTGTGCAGCGTAAAAAGTTAAAAAAAAGAATTGAACATGATATTGAAGAGAAAGTAAACGATGGACCCGACAAACAACTTAATACCGATCATACATTCCTCAAAAAAGTTATCGACATAATTATTGCGCATTTATCAGATGTAAATCTAAACGTCGACTTTTTGGTTGAAAAAACCGGAATGAGCCGTACCCTCTTTTTTAAGAAGATGAAATCGGCCAGTGGTTACTCCCCAAACGAATATTTACGAATAATTAGGATGAAAGAAGCTGCAAGGCTGCTTAGCAATAGCGATAAAACAATAAGTGAAATTAGTAATGCCGTTGGGTTTAACGATTCGAATTATTTCAGCAAAACCTTTAAGAGCCATTTTGGCGAAACACCGTCGGAATATAAAAATAAAAATCAAAAACAAAGCCTTATATAGAATAAATATTTTTTGTTTGTATTGTGTTTCCTCTTTAGAAATCATAACTTTATGGCTTCAAACTAATTTTTTACAGCCATGAGAAGAATATGTCCCATTTTATTATTCTGTTTGATATTTTATTTTTCTAAAGCACAAGATCAATCTTATTATCAATTTCGCGACAAAAATACAAACCTCGATTTTAATTCGTTGAGTAATCTTTACCCTTTGCCCTCTGACTCGTATTACAGGGGTTATAACTTAACACCAAGTAACGACAAGGTGCTTTATCTCGATTCAATTCAACAAAAATTGGGACTAAGTCAAGCCGAATTAGCCTATTTAAAAACAAATCATTTTTTTGTGAGCGAAAGGCTTTCTGCTCAAACGTTTGCTGAAGCTTTTCACCGTATATATGCCAACGATTTGCCTGTTTTTGTATCAACCGATGCAATATTGCACGCTTTGCATAAATCATATGGTTATATGCTTAAGTCGCTCGAAAAAAGTGTATTGTCCAGCAATCTTTTAATTTTGCTTGAGGAGATGTATTTCAATTTCTCACATTTAAGTAAGAAATATAGCAATTTAGGTCTTGATAAAAATCTATCCGATATTGAATTGTACTTAAGCATTGCGTTTTGGTTAATAAGCGACGATACATTGCTTGTTGAAGAACAGATGGCCTCAAACGAACTTTTCGGTCGGATAATTGAAGCAATTGAAAATGAAACATTGGTTGACTTGCCTCTTTTTTGCGACTTTCCGCAATCAAGAAACATAGATTTTTCGCAGTTCAAAGTTCGGGGGCATTATGTCGATGATGAAGAAGTTTTGATCGGTGTACCTTCGTTGGAAAAGTATTTTAAAACAATGATGTGGTTGGGCAGAATCGATTTCTTTCTTTCACCTCCGGCAAATACGCCATGGACAGAACCATGGAATAGAGAAGATGTACGTCGAATGAATATTGATGCTTTTTTGTTGAACGAAATGCTACAAAGCTCTGGCGTTAAAACACTATATGACAACAATGAGCAAATAATAGATTATTTTGTTGGCGTGAGCGATAACCTAACTCCCAATCAATATCAAGATTATCTGGAATCAAAAAACATTACGTCGGCTGATCAATTGCTCGACGATATAGTTTTTGATGACTACCTCAAAGATTTAGTTAATAATGAACAATTTAAACAGCGTATATTGGGCGAAGCTTTATTTGCCAACCCAAATGCTTCGGAACCCGATGTGCTGCCCATTTCATTTAAATTGTCGGGGCAGCGTTTTATAATTGATTCCGAAGTATTGTCAAATGTTGTTTTCGATCGGATAGTTTTTAATGGTCAAAAGCAATTGCGAATGATGCCCAATGCACTTGATATAGCGTTTGCTTTAGGGAATAACGATGCTGCTTTTTTCCTAAGCAACGAAATAGAAACATATAATTATGCTCCTAATTTAGCTAATATGAGGTTTTTAATTGATCGCAAAGATTCAAGTTTCTGGAATGCTTCGCTATATAATACATGGCTTGCTGCTATCCGAAAATTAAATCCAATTGCCAACAATGATAGCCTTCCGTTCTTTATGCAAACTGCTGCATGGCATCAACAAAAAATAAATACTCAGCTAGGTAGTTGGGCACAATTACGTCACGATAACGTTTTGTATGCAAAACCCTCATATACATCTATGGTTGGATGTTCTTACCCGTATTCATATGTTGAGCCTTATCCCAAATTTTACAAGCAGCTGGCTACTTTTACCAGTAAGTCAGCAAGCTTTCTCAATCGTTTAGGTGTCGGAGGATCAATTACTAGATTGCTTGATGAATTTACAATAGTGAATACATATTTAGCCGACTTGGCTGAAAAAGAGCTTAATGGAATTGCATTTTCTGAATTGGAAGAAGAATGGTTACACAGAATGTTATACAAAACTCATGAAGATTGTGCGCCTCCTTATTCCGGTTGGTATGCTTCTCTTTTCCCTAGTACCAATTCATTAATCGAACCCGACTATATTACTGTTGACATCCATACTCAGCCTACCGATGAGTTTGGGGCGGTTGTTGGAAAAGTGTTGCATGCAGGTTTGGGCGAAATAAATTTAGGTGTGTTTATGATTCCTAAACCAGGAACAAAAAGTGAATACATTGCTTATACTGGCCCATTCTTTTCTTATTACGAAGATATCACCACTAACTTTTTTAGGATGAACGATCAGGAGTGGGCTTTGAAGGTCGAAAGTGGTCAGCTTCCTGACAGACCATCATGGACATCAGCTTACTTATTGAACAAAAATGGTGATTTTATGAGTGAAAACATTTCATTGCCTGCTGTTTATATGGTAAAAGAAATGAGCGATGATGTTTTGTTTACTGAAGAATTCTTAAAAGTTTTTCCAATACCCAGCACCAATAGCTTGAATGTGGCTTTAACTTCATTTGAAAAAAACCTGAATTATCAATTTGTCGATTTTACAGGGCATGTCTGCCAAAGAGGTCAATTAAGATCAAAAAACTCAACCATCGATATATCCAATTTACACAAAGGAGTTTATTTGCTTTGTTTCGATTTTGGTGGCGAAAGCCGAGTTGTAAAGGTTGTAAAGCAATAAAAATTAATGCATTTGCTGTAAAAGAGTATGCATGCTGCTGCTTACAAAACCAATTCCCAAAAATACATGGGTATATCGCATTCGGTGAAGCCCGCTTTTTTGTACAAATTTTGTGCGCCATGGTTGTCGTGGCGTACTTCGAGGGTTATTTTGCAATAACCCTGTTGGCGGGCATCTTCAACAATGCCTTGCATTAAGGCTTCGCCAATACCCCTGCGCCTGAAATGTGGCGAAACGGCAAAGTCGTGTATGTTGATTAATTGTTTCGCTTTAAAAGTTGAAAAGTTAACAAAGCAATTGGCAACTCCTGCAGGTTGATTGTTGCAATAAGCTATAAAGAAAACGTAATTGGTTTGTTTTTTTAATCCTTCAATAACTTTTAATGCAAGTTGGGGGTTAAGAGATAAATTACCTCCCATAGGGTCTTGCATGTATTGATCTAAAAGATTCAGCATATCAGCAGTATCTTTCTCGTTGTTGATATTACCTTTGATTACTTGAATATTTTCCATAAAAAGCTTTCTTTGTAATGGTTTTATGCCCGTAACAGGCAATTAAAATTTTACATTTGCTGCAAAAATAATACAATTAATGAGAAAGGTAAAAGGGCAATTTTTAGGATTTTTGTTAGTGGTTCTGTTGTTGCCTCATATTGTGCTCTCAAATAATATTGAGCGCGAGTTTAGAGGTATGTGGATTGCTACGGTGAATAACCTCGACTGGCCTTCGCGTAACAACCTTACTGTTGAAGAGCAAAAAAACGAGTTGCTCGAAATGCTTAACACGCTACATAATTTGCATTTTAATGCAGTAATATTTCAGGTACGCCCTGCCGGCGATGCTTTTTACCGTTCGAGCACCGAACCTTGGTCGTATTGGTTAAGCGGTGAACAAGGAAAGGCTCCGGCGCAAAACTGGGATCCCTTGCATTTCTTGGTCGATGAATGCCATAAGCGCGGCATCGAATTGCATGCTTGGATGAATCCTTTCAGGCTCAGCATGAACCTTAACAGCGAATTTTCGCCGCGTAGTGTTGCTAAAAGGCATCCCGAGTGGGTGCTTACTTATGGCAATAAACATTACCTCGACCCCGGAATACCTGCGGTCAGAACCTATCTGAACAACGTTGTTGCTGAGTTGGTGCGTAAATACGATATCGATGCCATTCATTTCGACGATTATTTTTATCCTTATCCAATTTTCGGAAAGGCCTTTCCCGATACATTGTCGTTTAAAACATACAATCGTGGGTTCGCAAACCACGAGCTTGAAAACTGGAGACGACAAAATGTAGATTTGATCATTGAATCGCTTAATAAAACCATAAAAAGCATAAAACCAAAGGTTAAATTTGGAATAAGCCCTTTTGGTGTTTGGAAAAATTACGACGAAAGCGACGAAATAAGAGGTTCGGCTACAAGTGCCGGCAACACCAATTATCATAACCTGTATGCCGATGTAATTAACTGGCAACGCAAAGGCTGGATTGACTACATGATCCCTCAAATTTATTGGGAAATTGGGCATCCGCAGGTCGATTATATTACCTTGGTAAATTGGTGGGGCGAACAGTCGTTTGGTAGGCATGTGTATGTTGGCCATGCCTTGTACAAGTTGGCCGAGGGCAAAACCATTGCTTGGGCAAATCCCGATGAATTACCCGAACAGGTTATGATTGCGCGGCGCAATAAAAATATTTCAGGTAGTGCATTTTTTAGAATGCAACATTTAAACCTCAATCCCAAAGATTTCAAAAATCGTGTCGATGATGAGATTTATCAAGCACAGGCCTTGTTGCCAACCATGAGCTGGCTCGATAATATCCCACCTCAAGCACCTCGTAAAATCAAAACTAAAGGATTTTTTCAAAAAGATGAATTGCTTGTTAAATACACTAAGAAACATGCGCAATCGCCCGATCATTTGGGGTATTTAGTATTTTATTCCGAAAACAAACAAGCACCCGATTTCAACAACCCAGCAAATATCCGTTATTTTTTAAACGAGAACTTTATAGAACTGAGTGCTATAAATAGTTTACCCGCAAATAAAAAAGGCTATTTGTGGTTGGTTGCTATCGATAAACATCATAACAAGGGTAGGGCAGTTGGGCCTGTTAAAATAAAAATAAAACCATGAATTTATTCGATATAGTTACTTTTGAAGAAAATGATTGCTTGCCAACACAATTCAAAGCCTGCAAAAAGATTGTGCTAGCCGGTTTATTGGAAAACGAAGACCCATATTCGACACAAGCTATCAAAAAAATAGCTGAAACATTGAGCGCTCCGTTTGTTTTGTTACAGACTAAGCCTGGATGTTTAAAGGTTAATGCTGAATTATTTGATAAAATGATGGCTCAGTTTGAGCAAAGCAATGCAGCTATGGTTTATGCCAATTATTTCGAAACCCGAAATGGTGAAACGCATGTGCATCCGGTGTGTGCTTATCAGCTTGGAAGCTTGCGCGATGATTTCGATTTTGGCCCCGCAGTATTGATAAAAACTTCTGCCATTAAGCGTTTTTGTGAAACAATTGACGAATATTTTGATCATGCAGGCTGGTACAATTTGCGGCTTTTTATTAGCCGTATGGCTTTGCCCTTGCATTTCGATCAAAGCGTTTTTGGAATCGAAGAAAAGGACTTAAGGTCATCGGGGCAAAAGCAGTTCGATTATGTCGATCCGCGTAACCGAATGGTGCAAATCGAAATGGAGAAAGTGGCAACAGCTCACCTGTACGCAATTGGTGCTATGCTTAAGCCTCCTTTTAAAACAATCGATCTTGACGAAACGGATTTTAAAGTTGAAGCTACGGTGGTTATTCCGGTGCTGAACCGTGAAAGTACCATTGCCGATGCAATTCATTCAGTTTTGATGCAGCAAACACAGTTCGATTTTAATATAATTGTTGTGAATAACCATTCAACCGATCGAACAGGCGACATTATTAACAGTTTTAACGATAGCCGGGTGGTGCATCATATTCCTTCGCAAACAAGTTTGGGCATTGGTGGATGTTGGAACGAAGCAGTAAATCACCAGTTGTGCGGGCGTTTTGCCATACAGCTCGATAGCGACGATTTGTATTCCGATGAACATACACTTCAGAAAATTATCGATAAATTTTATGCCGAAAAATGTGCGATGGTAATTGGAAGTTACAATATGGTGAATTTCAATTTGGAAACCATTCCTCCCGGAATAATCGATCATAAAGAGTGGACCGACAATAATGGACCAAATAATGCATTGCGTATTAACGGTTTGGGCGCTCCAAGGGCTTTTTATACCCCTTTGATCCGAAAAATTGGTTTCCCAAATGTTAGTTACGGCGAAGATTATGCTGTTGGCCTGGCCATAAGCCGAAGCTACAAAATTGGTCGTATTTTCGAACCCTTGTACCTTTGCCGTCGCTGGGAAAACAATACCGATGCCAACCTGAGCATCGAAAAAGTTAATGCCCATAACCAATACAAAGACTCGTTACGAACAACTGAAATTATCGAAAGGTGTAATTTGAATGGAATAATATTGCACATACAACATTGATTTGAGTTTAAATTATGAAGAAAACCAATGCCGTTCGTTTACTCGAAAAAGGGAATATACCTTTTGAAACAATTGAATACAAGTATGATGAGGATGATTTAAGTGCCGGAACAGTTGCTCAAAAATTAGGGCAAAGTATCGATCGGGTATTTAAAACATTGGTGCTCAGGGGCGACAAAACGGGTGTTTTTGTGTGTCTTATTCCCGGTAATTCGGAACTCGATTTAAAGAAAGCAGCTAAAATATCGGGAAATAAAAAAGCCGAAATGGTGCTGATGAAAGAATTGCTTCCGTTAACTGGTTACATAAGGGGAGGTTGCACACCCATTGGTATGAAAAAGCCATATCCGGCTTTTATTCACGAAAGTTGTATGGGGTTTGAAAATATTTACATAAGTGCAGGGCAAAGGGGTATGCAAATCAAAATATCGCCCGATAATTTAATCATGTTTGCAAAAATTACTGTAACCGATTTGGTGCTGTAGTATCACTATCCTGCAATTATATTTGGCTAGAAATAAATGTTTTTGATAATAAATGTTGTAATGTTAAAAGCAGGTCGTATGCTTTTATAATATTACCATGCAATAATTTAATTTGACACAGGCCAAGATTATACCCTTTTATATTGATTTAGTTATCCAAATGTTTCCAATTTGTAAGTGAGGATTAGGGAAAACAAAAAAGCCTCCATAAAGAGGCTTCTATTTCTTTTTTCACTGTATGCTTAATTCAAAAACCAAAAAAATAGAGCTACGTATTAGGCTTGTTTGCTTCTCGATTCGTTGATGAAAGCAACCCCAACTGCCATTAAGAATATTCCGAATGCAATAAGTAGGTAGATCATAGTTGTATTTTTATTGGTGAAACGTAAACAAATTTACGCCATGGCAACCGAAAGTGCTAATTTTCAGGGGCGTTTTTTATGAATGGCTGTTTTTTGATGACGAACGTTCGTTTTATTTAGGTGAATAGAGCCTCGTTTTTGTTCAAATGCATGTTTTACCACAAAATTGACGATTTATTATATCTCTTGTATTCTTTTTTGCTAAGTTGTTTTGTCCATTTTGCACGGTTGTCGTTTATAGCTCCCTGTCCATAGTTTTTATATTCAGCATAATAAGTGGTTTCGGGTTTTTCAGCGTTGCTCCAAATTTTCCACCCTTCGGGGTTAATGTGCGGCCCTAGGTAACATTCAATAATTACAGTTTTTGCATGTTTTCGCCAAGGTCGGCCAAGATAAACATTAGTGGCATTGCTGTCGGCTTCGAAACGACATTGATAAAATACAAAGCCAAACTCTTCGCCTTGATTTGTGCTGGCTGCTGTAACGTACGAATTACTTTTGCTCATTATGGTGCAGTTTTCGAACAGTGCTGTTGCTGCGCCAAAAATGAAATCTGTTGTACCTTCGATATAACAATTTGTGTAGTATTGCCTGCAATTTTCTCCTGCAGCATAAAGCGCGTCTTGATGGCCAATTATGTTGATGTTTTTAAAAATACAACGGTCGGCTTCAACATGTAGTGCTACGGCTTGCCCTATCGGCCCCGACGTGTTTTTAATGCTCAGATTTTCGATCACACAATCGTTGGCATCAACCATTAGCGTGTAGGTGTAAAATGTGCTGTTGCGCCCAAGATCGATTTTGTCGAAATAATCGTCGAAAGTAATTATCGTATTCTCTTTGCTTTCGCCCCTGAGTGTTATGTTGGTGTTCCAAGCCGGTATTTTTATTTTTTCGTAATAAATACCATCCTTTATAAAAATCTCGATTTGTTGGGGTGGAAACGATTTGGCTGAATTTATGGCTGCTTGTATCGATGTGAAATCACCGCTACTGTCGGGTGCAACAGTAATGAAATATTGGTCGGCTGCTTGAGTTAAAAACACCGTAAGCAGCAAGAAAAGGTTAAGCAAGTAACGTTTCATTTAATAACTATTCAAAAATGAACCAATCGAAATCGGCATAGCCCGAATCGTTGGTATTATATTCTTTTAGCGCAAAAATGCCAACTTTGGCACCAATCCATCGTCCAGCACGTGCTTTATATTCATGTTGAAATTCGGTATAACTTATGCCGTCGGTGCTGTATGCAAAACGGTAATTGGCTTCATTGTAAATATTTACCTTAAAGAAAAAACTGTTTCCGTTGGTTCCGATTTTTTCAATTTGTTGCTGTTTGCCTTTGGTGCGTGCATTTTCGCATGCATTAAGGGTGATAAAAGTTTTCCCGTCGATGTATTCGCAAGCAATATAGGCATAATCTTCACCCATAATAATCAGGCCGGTTTTATCGCCATCCATTTTTGGGTAGAATTTCAATTTTACAGTGGTCGAAAATTCATTCGAAGGGAATTTTTGAAGCAGCAAGTTAGGCACGTCCCACATGTTAAGTTCCTTTGTGGGTTGTTGAATGCAATTTAATCGTAAAAAGCCATAATTCGAAGCAAAAGCCCATTCGGTTTGTGGGTTGGCATGCCATTGCCATTGTAAACCCAAACGGTTAGCGTTAAATTGGTCGGTGCTTGCTACACTTATTTTTTGTGAACTGTTCTTGATATCAGGTTTTTTAAATGTATGAATGGGTTCGCCAATGCCATCGTTGTTGATATCGGCACCCATTACCGGCCAGTTGTTTTCCCATGTTACAGGTTGAAGGTGAACAATGCGTCCGTAAGCGTCTTTATCCTGAAAATGTATAAACCACGATTCGCCCGATGTTAGTTCAAGATAGGCTCCCTGGTGTGGCCCGTTGATATTTGTATTGCCTTGGTGTAATACAATTTTATCGGTGTATGGGCCATAAATATTCTTGCTACGCAATATGGTTTGCCATCCTGGTTTTACGCCGCCGGCAGGAGCAAAAATGTAGTAGTAGCCATTGCGTTTGTATAGCTTAGGTCCTTCAATAGTAGTGTGGTTTTCCTGTCCGTCGAAAACTAAAACCGGTTGTGGGTCGATGGATTTTCCGTCGGGATCCATTTCGTTTATTACCAAAATACTTTTTATTCCGGCCCTGCTTCCTGCGTATGCATGTACCAGATATGCTTTGCCGTTATCGTCCCAAAAGGGGCATGGGTCAATCCATCCTTTGGCCTGATGCACCAAGTGGGGTTGGCTCCACGGTCCCTCAGCATGCTGCGCTTTTACCATGTAAATTCCAAAATCGGGGTCGCCCCAGTATATGAAAAATTCGTTGTTGTGAAACCTGATTGCAGGAGCCCAAACCCCGTTGCCATGTTGCGGGGTGTTGAATATTGTGTCGTACAATTGGGGGAGGGCATAAGCAATAATTTCCCAGTTTACCATATCGGGAGAGCGAAGTATGGGCAGGCCAGGCGCACAATTAAAGCTCGATGCTGTCATGTAAAAATAATCGCCTGCTTGGCATACATCAGGATCTGAAAAGTCGGAATGTAAAATCGGATTGGTGTAAGTTCCATTTCCGTTGTCGGCATTCCATACACCATTTTCCCAGTTTTGCCCAAATAAAGTGCATGTTGAAAATATAATTGCTAATGTTAGAATTCTATTCATTTTTAAAGTGATTAGCTAAAGTTAATTTCTTCGTTTTAACTTCATCGATAAATAGCTTTGCGATTTCGATAGCGCCTTTTTCCGATAGGTGGGTGTTGTCGATTTTTCCGTCGGGATATTTTTCGAATTTTTCCGGGGGT
>DAOSWJ010000078.1:0-11390 GCA_035380005.1 Prolixibacteraceae bacterium
TGCTGGATGGCTACTACCGAAGGGCTTATCCTTTGTGAGGTTGAAGCTGCTCAGGTGCGTAAGTTTTCTGCTGGTAATGTATTGCAACTCGAATGGCGCGATTCGGAAACCTTTTTTGTTGTTTCGTTAAACAATATTGCTGTTTTTAATACTTCAACCTATAAAAAGGAAATTTTATTTCGTGATTTGTTCAGCCATTATTTTGTTACCTTCTCGTTGTGTTACGATAGCAGCCACAAACGTTTATGGTTGGGCTCGAATTTTAACGGGCTGTTTTACCTCGATTTAACCAGCCTCGAAGTTAGTCAGTTTAAACCTGGCTTGTTCCCAATGCAACCGGTTATGGATATCGAAGCCATCGATTCAAAAACACTTTTGGTGGGAATAGATGGGCAAGGCGTGTGGAATATTGATCGGGAAAAAATGGAGGTTGTTGATGTGTATAAAGATGATGTGGACAACCCAACAGCCCTGCGTGGTAATGGGGTGTACGATATCTTTCACGACACGGAAGCCGGAAGGGTTTGGGTTTGTACCTATTCCGGAGGGCTATCGTATTATAACCTTGGTTCGTCGCTTGTCGAGCACGTTGTACATCAGGTTAACCAGGACAATTCGTTAATCAACAACAATATAAACTGTGTTATCGAAGATAGTGAAAATAATATGTGGTTTGCTACCGACAATGGTGTTAGCTATTGGAAGGTGAAAGATGGCAAATGGCAGCATTTTTACGAGAATAACCGCGAACAAGCACAGGTTTTTTTAACCCTTTGCGAAGATCGAAATGGCAATATTTGGGCCGGTTCGTATGCTTCGGGTGTGTATGTGCTCAACCCAAAAACCGGTGAACAAATTGCTCATTATTCGAAAACAGTCGAGGGCTCGCCTTTTGTAAACGATTTTGTTTTCAGTATTCACGAGGATGCATTTGGCGATGTTTGGATTGCCGGAGTGAACAGCGAGGTTATCCGCTTTATTCCAAAGGAAAACAAATTTCGAAAATATGCATTTCAGCCGGTAACTAAAATCACCGAATATACCGATTCACTAATGTTATTGGCATGCTCGTATGGCCTCTTGCAATTGAATAAATACACCGGGGTTTATACATTGTTGGTCGATAAATATGTGGTAAACGATGTGTTGGTGCATAATGGGCAAATTTGGTTGGGAACAGTGGGCTATGGCTTAATTCTTTTCGAACCTACAACTAAACAGCAAAAGCATTTTACTGTCGAAGATGGTTTGCTGTCGAACCATGTTAACAGCATTATTTATGCCGATGGCCATTTTTGGTTGGGTACCGAAAACGGTTTGTGCCGCTTTTCGCCCGAGAGTGCTAATGTTATTGCTTATTCGAACCATTTGCCGCTTATTGCTTCGTCGTTTAATGCCAACTCGCATTTTTTGTTGCACGACGGAAGGCTGGCTATGGGAACCAATAACGGGTTGGTGCTTTTCAGACCGTCGCAAATGGCCCAAAAACAACTCGACGGGCGTATTTATTTCCAAAATATTAGTGTGCTTGGCAGATCGGTGCGCGACATACCTTCGTTTAAATTGAGCAAACCGGTCGATCAGCTTGAAAACCTAAGGCTTAAATATTCGCAAAATTCAATTACTGTTGAATTAATGCCCGTGGGCGAGGTGGCAAAAGCAATGTTCTCGTGGAAGCTTGAAGGCATTGACCCCGATTGGACCCAGCCATCGAACCATCGATTGGTAAGCTACAATAACATCCCTTATAAAAAGTACGAGCTCAAAATACGAATGTACGACAGCTCCTTGTCGCAACTTATAGCCGAAAGGGTTCTGCAAATTAAAGTATTGCCACCATTTTGGGCCAAATGGTGGTTTTTTGCAATTGTGTTTTTGTTGCTGTCGATACTAATATATGCAATGTTTTGGTATTATATATATCGTTTAAAACAACAGCATGTTGAAGACAAAGTAAGGTTTTTTACCAATACTGCACACGATATCAGAACCTCGTTAACCTTAATAAAAGCACCGGTTGAGGCATTACGCGATGAAGTTAACCTTTCGGATCGCGGGCGGCAATTTATCGAAATGGCTAATGAACAGGCTCAAAGGCTTAATGCTACTGTTACACAATTGATGGATTTCCAAAAAGCCGATATCCGAAAAGAAAAGGTTTTTCTTACAATGGTCAACTTGCCCGAAATTATCAGTCAGCGAATTGGAATGTTTAGCTCTTTAGCAGCTACAAAAAATATTCAAATTAAAAACAATTTTAAAACAAAACATTACGAATCGGCTGTCGATATTGTTCAAATTGAGAAAGTTATCGACAATTTGGTGTCAAACGCTATAAAATATTCAAATGAAAAATCGCTTGTTGAAATAAGTTTTTCGGGTAACGACAAACAGTGGGTTTTAACTGTTAAAGATCATGGCATAGGTGTGTCGAAACGCGATCAAAAACTGCTTTTCAAAGAGTTCTTCAGGGCCGAAAATGCAATCAACTCCAAAATAGTAGGCTCGGGCGTAGGCCTTTTATTGGTGAAAAATATTGTAAAATTACACGATGGCGAAATAACATTTACCAGTGAAGAAAATCTAGGTTCGATATTCACTGTTATTGTTCCACATAAACAAATAGCCGACACAAATGACAATGATGCCATTAGTATGCCGGCCAACCCAGAAGTTTTTGATGATAACGATCAATCGGAATCCTATGAGGATTTTGATAATGTTTTAACCGAAAGCAATAACAAAGCCCAAAAAATATTAATTGTTGAAGATAACGACGATTTGATGCACTTTCTCCGTTTGTCGTTTGTCGATGTTTACGATGTGTCATCGGCATCAAATGGTGTCGAAGCTTGGGAAAAAATTCAAAACGAATTGCCCGATTTGGTAATTTCGGATGTGATGATGCCCAAAATGGGTGGTTTCGAGTTGTGTAAATTGGTGAAATCAACTTTCGAAACTTCACACGTGCCAGTAGTTTTGCTCACAGCATTCGACGATAAAGCCATGCAGTTGCGTGGTTTGGGCTTTGGTGCCGACGATTACCTTACAAAGCCTTTCGATATGGGCTTGCTGCATCAAAAAATTCGGTCGATTATTCAGAATCGTACTGCCGTTCGAGAAAAAGCTTTGCGTTTGATACAAACCGACCAAAACGCACCTGTACTCAATAACTCGCTCAACGATGAATTTTTACACACCATGCTCAGTGTTGTTAAGCAAAATATCGATAACCCCGAATTCAACAAAGATGATTTTGCACGGGCAATGAAGGTGAGTGGTTCGTTGTTGTATAAAAAGGTGAAAGCGCTTACCGATTTGTCTCCGGTCGATTTTATTAAATCGGTGAGGATGGGTTATGCACTCGAATTGTTGCAAAAGGGTGGTTTATCGGTTGCTGAGGTTAGCGATAAATGCGGATACACAAGTGCCGGCTACTTCAGCACAGTTTTCAAAAAGTATTACGGAAAAGCTCCGTCAGAGGTTTGAATCCCAAATCTTGTTCTCTGAAACTTTTTTTGTTTTTAATGCCGATTTCTCAAAACTGAATCGTAAGTTTTTTGCACTATATATTATATATTGTGCAGTTAGTCAGCTTATTAGTGTTTGGAGCTGTGTCTAAAATTAGATGATAAATATCTAAAATGGAATGTGTTTTTTTTGTTTTTCACCTAAATTTGAATTCAATATCGAACAGTTAATGCAAATCAATGTGCATTCAACGTTGCAATGATGAATATCGATTATTGAACTTTTAACCTGTAACAAGATATAATATCAGAACTTATTTTATTGTAATGTAGTACCTATTCTTTTTTACGTAATTTTATGATCGGGGGGCAAAATTTGCTCCCCGATTTTGTTTTTTATCAAAACAGATCAAATGACCCCTCAGGGGTCAAACAACAATAGCCCCGTATGAAATGCGGGGGTAAGAAGTAGTCACCATCCCTGGTAGTCTGTTCAATAAAATAACGACCGTAAATTAGCCGGAAAACAAAATTTAACAATAAAAACAGAATTCTATTGAGTTGTTGTAATAAAAGTTAATACCTAGTTCTGTCATTGGTGGCGAAGCAATTTTAAATTTTCAAAGGACAACAATATTCCAAAAAGTCACCAGAATTTTGAAGCGATTCATAATAAGAAAAGCGAAAAGAAATCATGTTGCCTATGAATACAACATGATTCTTTTCGCTTAAGTAAATCCGATTACCAATCTGAGAAAAATGTAACCTAAAACTTAAGAGTAATCTGCGATTGTATTTAAAACCAATTAATTATCTATTTTCTAGTTAGCGCTTATTTGCTTATTCCCAGCCAGGATTTTGTTTCAGGTTAGGGTTAATCGATGTTACAGTGTACGGATAAGGGAACCATTCGTGTTTACCTTCAACAAAGCCAACTTTTTTATCGGCATTGGGTTCCGAGTATGTGATGTATCCCCTGTGTGCAGCTTCGCCATCGTTCATGGCATCTTTAAGCGATGGGATGTGTTTTCCGGCATTTTTAACCTTTTCAAATTCGCCCCAACGTTTCATGTCAACCCAGCGTGAACCTTCGCACCATAACTCGTAGTTACGTTCTTTTTTAACGTCTTCCAAAGTTAACTCGGTACTTACATAGTCAGAACCTGCACGTTGCTGAACCATTTGGAGGTACTGAAGGCCGTCGTTATCGTTGGTTTGTGCACAAGCTTCGGCATACATAAGCAGCACATCGGCGTACCTTGTAATAATGAAGTTGTTAAAACGATACCAGTTGGTTGTGCGGTCGTTTGGAGCAACAATGTGCTTTTTCTGTAAGTAACCGCATTGGCCGTAAAGCCCGTCAATATTGATAATTCCCCTGGTTGGGTCGGCAAGTTTTTGCTCTTTGGTCAAAGTATTGATATCGCCTTCGTCGCTGGCCCATTCAAGTTCTGTTAAAAACTCTTCGTACGAAATAATAGTGGCTTTGCGGCGATATGAATCACCATCGTTGGCAACAAATTCGTTGGCAAAGTTTTCTTCAATGGCTAAGCCGCCCCAGCCTTGGTCGCCTTGGCATACAGGTGAGCTGGCAAGGCGTGAGGTACGCCATCCCCAAAGGTTCATTTCCATCCAAGTTGAACGCTGAATTTTTCCGCCCCAGTCGCCAATGCTTGCGTTGTCGATTAGGTTAAGTTCAAATACTTTTTCTTCGCAACCATCGCCTTCAATATGGAATAGCTCGGCAAAGCGTTCGCCCGGAACCAATGCATATTTGCCCGATGAGATTACTTTTTTAAGTGCAGTTTTAGCACCGGCATAGTCGCCTGCGTTAAGCAGCGCTTTCCCTTGTACTGCCCAAGCAAAACCTTTGGTAACTTTTACCGATCCGTCTTTGTCGGCTGTGCTTTGGCGTTCGTCGAGGTACGGAGCTGCTTCTTCGCATTCTTTTGCACACCACTTAAGTAGATCTTCATGTGTGCCTTCGTAATTTGTAGGTTTATCAGAGCCAACCAGCACATGGTCGATAAGTGGAGGGGTGCCCCAAGCAAAAGCTGCCGCCATGTGGCACCATGCACGTATTACCCTTGCTTCCGAAATACAACGGTCTTTAACAGCGCTTTCGCCATATTCGAAATTATCGATAACCAAGTTGGCATGATATATTACAAAATAGATTCGTTTGTAAGCTGTTGTTACCACCGAACTTTGTGCATCGAAGCGGAACTCGTTGATGCTGGCAAACTGATCGTTGTCGCCATAAAATTCGCCTGCTGCCAAAATGTTGTCAGCACAATAGTTGAAAACAATGTTGTATGGAACATAAATACCGTCATGTCCTCCAATGTTTTGGGCAAAATCGTGGTACGCGTTCACGAGTGCCGACTCTGCGTCTTCGTCGGTAATGTAAAACGACTCAATTCCAACAACACCCTTTTGCTCGATATTGAGCCTGTCCTCACTACAAGCAGTGAACAAAACCACCACACTGAATAGCAAGGGGAGTATATATTTGTATTTTTTCATTTTGAATAAGTATTAAATTAGAATGTAATATTTAGACCAAATGTAAGCTTCTTCGATTGAGGATATGTTCCGTTGTCGAAGCCTGCACGTTCAGGAGCAGTGCTTACAGTAGCTGTTTCCGGGTCGCATCCGGGGTATTTGGTAATGGTGAAGTAATCGTCAAGCGACACATAACACCTTAACCTGCTGATGAGTACCTTTTGCGAAATGTTTGAAGGAACGGTGTAGCCCAATTGCAACTGCTTAATTTTGAAGTAAGCACCGCTAAACATCGAAGCCGATGAACCCCAGAAATACCAGTCGTTGGCTACAGCTTTTGGGTCAGGCATCGAAGCGCTTTTGTTGTCAGGTGTCCATGCATTATCGTAGTAATACCTTAGTGAGTTACGCATTGGAGTATCGGCACGGTACAAAACGGTGAAAATGTCGTTGCCGCCAACACCCGATCCAAATACGTTCAAATCGAAACCTTTGTAGGCTAAATGTAAGTTAAGGCCGTATGTGAAATCGGGTATCGCTTTACCAATATAGGTCATGTCGGCATCCGAAATTTGCTCATCGCCATTAACGTCTTTAATCAATGGTTTTCCTGTTTCGGCATCAACGCCTTCGTACTGGTAGCCTCTGAAATACCAAATAGGTTGACCTACTTCGAAAGCAGTACGAATTGGGTTGTTGGTACCGTCAACACCACCTGTAGCTCCTTCGAGTCGGGCAATCGATGGGTCGAGGTAGGTAACTTCGTTGTGCAAAGTTGAGAAGTTGGCGCTAAACGAATAGCTGAAATCTTTGCCAACCCTGTCTTTCCACGATGTTTCCAGTTCGAGACCCCTGTTTAAAACCGAACCTGCATTAACAGTAGTGCTTGCTACACCAATTTCGGGAACCGGGTTGATGTTAACCAGCAGGTCCTTGGTTTGCTTGTTAAAATAATCGGCCGAAAAGGAGAGACGGTCTCTTAGGAAGCGCATATCGATACCAAAGTTGTATTGTTCCGAAGTTTCCCATTTGAGGTTGGGGTTAGCCAAGCCCGAAGGTTTTGAACCGTATGAAGGCGAAGGATCCTCAACGCCGTACTGGTACCACGAGCCGTTGTAGTCAATAGTTGTGCTGTATTTGTAATTGTTAAGCACGTTAATGTTACCGTTTTGACCCCACGAAGCACGAAGTTTGATAAACGAAACAGTACCTTGCTGAACAATGTCGGCCATAAATTCTTCATTACTTAATGTCCAACCTGCCGAAAACGAAGGGAAGTAACCCCAACGGTTGTCTTCCGATAATTTTGACGAGTCGAATGCATCGGCACGGAAGTTGGCTTGTAAGCTGTACCTGCTATCGTATGAGTAGATTAAACGACCAAAGTACGACATTTGGGTTGATCTGCTCGGTGAGTTGTTGAAACTTTTTACAGTTTTTTCTTCACCATCAACCATGTTACTTTTTACATAGTTAAGGTAGCGGAAGTTAGGTTCGTATCCTTTTAAAATGTCGGGGCCTTGTGCACTTGCACTTACGTTATCCGAGTTGTTTTCGATATACGACATACCACCCATTGCGGTGAATTTGTGCTTGTCGATGGTTAGGTTGTAGTTGGCAAAGTTTTCCCATTGATAGTAGAAACTGGTATTAGCAGCAGCCGAAATATTATAATCTTCGGTTTTTGCCTGTGGAGTTGCATAATATGGGGTGCTGAAGCTGTGCGAATTATTTTGTGCTACACGGTAACCAAAGCGTGAGGTTATTACCAACCCCTTTACAGGTTTAAAGTTTCCGTAAAGTACACCGCGCAGTGTTATGCCTTTGTTTTGAGAGTCAACACGGTCTCTTTGGAGCAGTGGGTTACCGCTATCGTCGGTTATGTATTTCGAAGTAGCGTAATAAAGGTCGTTTTCGGGATCCTTGAGTATGTTTTTGCCTTGATCGTAGGCCGACCTCATGGTGCGTGCAAACTCATCGGGCGATGAATAGTACACAGGGGTTAACGGGTCGAGAGTGATCACCGAGTTCATTAACGAACCATACTGCGACATTTGAGAAACCGATTTGGTTGACCAGTTCTCAATAGAGTTGTTGGTTCCAACTTGTAGCCACTCTTTTACATTGTAATCGGCATTGATTTGGGCACTTAAGCGTTTGTAAACATCTTTGTCGCCTTTTACAATACCGTCGTTGTCAACATAGTTAATCGAGGTGAAAAAATTCCCTTGGTTGTTTCCGCCTTGGAATGTAACTGTATGTTGTTTGTTCCACGATGGGGCAAAAACTGCATCGAACCAATCGGTATCGGTACCATCGTAGTTGTTTGCTTCTAATTGCGATTCAATAGGAAGTCCCGACATTTTTTTGTACTCGATAAAATCTTCGGCGCCAAATATTTGTGGAAGTCGTGCCAAGCTTTGGTTGGCAAGGCTCATGTCGTACGAAATGCTCGACGATCCCTTGGCCGAAGCACCCGATTTGGTGCTAATCAGCACAACGCCGTTACCTGCCTGTGCACCATATATAGCAGCCGAAGCAGCATCTTTCAAAATTTCAATCGACTCAATCATCGATGGGTCGAGGTATTGAATGTTGTCAACCTGCAAACCATCAACAATAAGCAATGGGCCAATGCTGCCCGAGTTGGATGAATAACCACGTACACGAATGGTAGCGCCTTGTCCGGGCGCACCTGAGTTGGTTAAAACCTGAACACCCGATGCCTTACCTTGAAGAGCTGCTGCCGCATCGGTAGTTGCTAAATTTTGAAGCGATTCGGAACGTACCGATGCAACCGAACCGGTTACGTCGCTTTTGGCCATAGTACCATAACCTACCACCACAACTTCGCCTAAGTCGGACACTACCGATTTCATGCTTAGGTTAATGTTGTTGCGACCGGCAATTTCAATCACTTGTGTCTCCATTCCTACAAACGAAAAGCTTAATGAACCACGGAGGTTTTCAACTTTAAGCGAATAGAGCCCGTTTACGTCGGTTATTGTACCGTTGGTAGTACCCTCCACTACCACGGTTACACCGGGCATTGGTGAGCCACTCTCATCCTTAACTAAGCCATTCACGGTAAGTGACTGGGCAAAACTTAGGAAAGAGAAAAACAACATGGGTAGCGCTATTAGTGCCACCTTTAAAAATCGATGTTTTTTCATTAATTAAAAGTTTAGTTATTAGTTATAAAATGTCAATTCGACTATTGCTCTCATAAAAAGCTATTTTTATGAGAGCTTGTTTACTGCTAGTAAAGAAAAAGTTGGTTTATATAATTTGTCATATTAAGTTGTTTTATTTTAATATGTCTGCATAATTGATTGGTAGTTAGTGTTTTGAGCCTTATGTGTAAATGATCTGTTTCCAGGATTATATTGTGTTTCTTTCTTTTATTGTAAAAATCTGAATCTTAATGTAGAAGGGGTGTTGATATTCGATATTTTATATTGAATATTGGATAAATGTCTAAAAATGGATAAGGTGTGTCTAATTTTAAAAGTCGGTACAACCTTTTGTTCGTACTTTGGCATTCATTAAAAAGTAGTAACCAATAAAAAACACACAATGAACTTTAAATTAACAGTTTGCTTAACAGCTTTAATGTTGACGGGCATTTTTTGCATTGCTCAGTCAAACAATAATGTTGTTGAAGACTTTCAGCCCTCGTCGGTAAATCAACCTGGGCGTCAATATCCCATGGTGAATTCCGAAGGGCGTGTGAGAGTGCAAATCTCGGCTCCTAATGCAAAATCGGTTCAACTCGATATTGGTGCAGTAAAATACGATTTGGTAAACGATGGAAATGGCGTTTGGACTGGTGAATCGGCTCCACAAGACGAAGGTTTCCATTACTATCAGTTAAATATCGATGGCGCTTCGGTGCCCGATCCGAATAGTTTGTATTTTTATGGTGCAAGCCGTTGGGGCAGTGGTATTGAAGTTCCGGCACACGATCAGGATTTTTATGCCCTTAAAAATGTTCCCCACGGTCAGGTTCGTGAGCATATTTATTTTTCTGAAACAAACCAAAACCATCGCAGGTGTTTTATTTATACGCCTCCTGGTTACGATAAGGATACTAAAAAACGATATCCTGTTTTGTATTTACAGCATGGTGGTGGCGAGAACGAAACAGGCTGGTCGAGCCAGGGTAAAGCAGGTTTGATAATGGACAATTTAATAGCCGAAGGAAAAGCTAAACCATTTATAATTGTTATGGATAATGGTACCTGGACGATGAAGCGTCCACCTGCAGGAGAACGCCCCTCGGGACCATGGCCGCCAACCGGTTGGGCCGATGGTTTTATGAAAACTCTTTTAAACGATATTATTCCTATGGTCGATGAAAATTTCAGAACTATTGCCGATTCAAAGCACAGGGCTATGGCAGGATTGTCGATGGGAGGCATGCAAACCCGTGCTATTACTCTGGCAAATCCCGATGTTTTTTCGCAGGTAGGAATGTTTAGTGGTGGTAGTTATAGTGTCGAAGATGTTCAGAATTCTCAGGGATTTAAAGAAAATGTCGATCTTGTTTTTATCAGTTTTGGTAGTCACGAGCTCGATAACCGTAGGCAAGGCTTTGGCGGCGATCCCAAAGAAAATACCGAAGCATTGAAAAACTTAGGAATGAATGCACATTTTTATGTTTCGCCAAAAACTGCTCACGAATGGCAAAGCTGGCGCCGAAGTTTGTATCAGTTTGCTCAACTTGCATTTCAAAACTAACGATTTAAATATTTATAAATGAAACGATTATTAAGCGTGATTGTACTGGCTGTTCTGGCCGGTATGACTTTCGGACAAGACAGTAACTTCAAGCTGGTTGAAGATTTTAAACCATCGCCGGTAAATCAGCCGGGGCGCGAATATCCGATGGTAAATTCACAGGGATGTGTACGCACTCAAATTATGGCTCCCGATGCAAAATATGTTCAACTCGATATTGGCGGGGTGAAGTACGATATGGTGAAAGATGAAAATGGTGTGTGGACTGGCGAATCGACCCCACAGGATGTTGGCTTTCATTATTACCAACTCAATATCGATGGCGCTTCTGTTCCCGATCCGGGTAGCTTGTTCTTTTTTGGCGCTTGCCGTTATGGCAGTGGTATTGAAGTTCCTGCTCCCGATCAGGATATTTTTGCGGCCAAAGATGTGCCTCATGGACACGTTCACGAAGTATATTTTCCTTCGAAAAGTACAAATACCGATCGTAGGGCTTTTGTTTATACTCCTCCGGGATACGACAAAGAAAATAAAAAACGCTACCCTGTATTGTACTTGCAGCATGGCTATTGCGAAAACGAAACATCGTGGCCTTTGCAAGGGCGTGCTAATTTTATTATGGACAACCTTATTGCCGAGGGTAAAGCAAAACCATTTATTATTGTAATGACCTAT
>DAOSWJ010000079.1:0-1805 GCA_035380005.1 Prolixibacteraceae bacterium
ATGGCAGGGTTTGCTTTTCGTTTTTCAACAAAACCATACTTCCACGAGCAACTTTACGTGCATAATCGAGACTTTCGTTGGTTAGCACACGGGTGTTCTGATAAGTTTCGTCAATATAAGGATTATCGAAAAGGCCCAATTTGAATTTCACCCTCAAAATATTGGCTACACGTTCATTAATTAATTCTTCGGTAATTTTACCTTCGGCAAGTAGCTCGCCAAGATTATCGTATGTACGGCTGGCCATTTCCATATCAACCCCGGCCACAATTGAACTTAATGCCGCATCTTTGGGGGTTTCGGTGTAACCATGAATAATTTGTTGCTCAATTGAAGCCCAATCGCTCACTACCATTCCGTTGTAATTCCATTCATCGCGAAGGATGGTTTGCAGTGTATAATAATTGCCCGAAGTAGGCACACCGTTCAAATCGTTAAAAGCCGACATGAAAGTTAAGCAACCGGCATCGGCAGCAGCTTTAAAAGGGCGTAAATGAATGTTCCTCAATTTTGTTTCAGGAATATAGGTGGTATTATAGTCGCGACCGGCTTCGCTCATTCCGTAACCAACAAAGTGCTTGGCACATGCTGCAATGCGACCATCTTCGGTTGGGTCTTCGCCCTGAAAACCTTTTACCATGGCTGCACCAAGTACCGAAGTAAGATACGGGTCTTCGCCACTGGTTTCGGCAATTCGCCCCCATCGCGGATCCCAAGTTACATCAATCATAGGGGCAAAAGTCCAGTTGATGCCGTAAGCCGATGCCTCGCGGGCGGCAATGGCCATAGCTCCTTCGGCATACTCGGGACTCCAGGCCGAAGCCATACCAAGTGGAATCGGGAAAATAGTTTTAAAACCGTGTATTACGTCACGGCCAATTAACAGCGGTATGCCCAAACGGCTTTCTTCTAGGGCTATGCGTTGCAGTTCATTAGCATGTTCAACCCCCGATAAATTCAGGAATGAACCTATTTTGCCATTAACCAGCTGTTCTTTCCAGTTGCCGGGTTCGCCCCAATAGTTGGTTTGAACCAGCTGTCCCAACTTTTCTTCAAGGGTCATTTGGTTCAACAGGTTTTGAACTTTTTCATCAACGGGATCGTTGGCTTTTTTACTTTCGTTTTGACATGATATAAACGTCAAAAACAAAACAAACACTGTCAAAATAATACTGATGTTTTTCATTTTCAATCTTTTAAATAAAATGAACTTTTATAACTTTTATCTCTTTTTTACGTTTTAATATTGATTCACTCCAGCGTTCATTGAGTTGGTTACATTCAATGCTGATCGACTCGTTAGAATGCGTAGTTATTGTTATGCCCGATTTTTGGTCTTGCACATAAAGCACCGGAACATTGCAATACGAAAAAGCAATAAAAGGTGCATCTTCCGGGTAATCAATATTGAAAGTATCGGCATAAGCTGCTTGCTTGAGCAACAGCGTATCTTTGATCCATTCCTCGGAGCTTACCTTTGATGGTTCAAAAGTAATAAGCCCATCATGAACACTTAGCCCAAGTTCCATTAGTCGGCTCAAAATATCTTCTTTTACCTGACCAGTCATACCGGGCTGTTGCACACCCGCCATCGAAGGGGTATGAGAATACGGATCGGTTGGAAAAGCGCCATACTCTTCAGGCGTTTTATGGCTGCCAATGCCTTCGCGTATTTCGTTGTAGTGTGTTTTCAAGCCTTCGATTATTGCTTTATCGTCTTTGCTTTTTTCAGCCATGCCAATGTTTTCGCCAACGGCCAGCAACAATTTCGATACCATGTGCCAGTATATGCAGCCCAGTCCTTC
>DAOSWJ010000079.1:1905-11354 GCA_035380005.1 Prolixibacteraceae bacterium
AACAAACCATCGGAACGTAGGTTCAACACAATGGAATGATCGATGTATGCCGAAACTGTTTTCAGAAAAGCGGTAATTTCACTTCTTCCCAAATGAATGGATTTCCCACTAAGTTCAGCATAAACTTTCGCCCTGAAAAGACTACCGGCTTCACCTAATTGATCCATCAATTTTTTTCGGGCCTCGTTGGTCAGCTCTGTTGTAAGCAGCAATTGGTTATTAATGAGTACCGAGTTAATGTTTTCGAATAAACCACCCACTTCGGCACCAATTTCAACTTCGCTCCATTTGGCTTGGGTGAATAATTGGCTTACAAATGCCACGTAGCGGCGCATGTAGTAAAGGGTTACCATTGATGCACCAATGCCCACCAGTGCGTTGTTGGCATCGTTCCATTCGGGGCGTTGTGTGTTCATCCAAATACCTGCCCCAGGCACAAAATTGCTAAGCTTCGATAAAAGCGGAACCAACAATTTTTCGGTCATGTTTACTTTTAGGGTTCCATTTTCGGTTTGGATCAATTTACCGTCGGAACCTATTTCTTTTTCAAGCTGAAGGCAAAGTGCTTGTTTCTCGTCATCGAAAACGATTGAGTCGTTGGGGTTTTGTAATAATTCGTTATAGGATTTAATACAATAAGGTACATTGGCATAAGTAAACAGTTTTTCGTTCAGCCATTTTTCGAGTTTTCCAGGGAAAAACTTTGCCGAAAGTTCAAGTAGTTTTTCGAGGTAAATAATTTGGTGGTCGCCCCAATAGCCAATGTTCGACCAAGGGTCGTCGGGGTCGAGTACTTCCCACTCAATGCCGTGGCGGGTAATTTTGTATGCGTTGTATCCATCAATGGTTGAAGCGTTCAGGAATTTTGCAATCATGCCCGGCACAAATTCGGGGTACGACATGGCCAGTGCTTCCCAATTCTGAAAAATATCGCGCCAATTACCTTGGTAATAAAGCGATGGGCTACCATCGTTGTTCTTCAATTTAATATCGAATAAGTTCCAGGGACGGCTTGGGTCGCCATGCCTACGGCTGAACATCAATGGTAAATATTCAAAGCCCAAGCGGATTAAGTCGGGGTTGCCTTTGAGGTTTAGTTGATCCATTAACTCGTAATAAGCCATTTGGCTTTTGAGGCCAGTTAACCATGCTTTGTTTTCGGAATAAACAATTCGGTTGCAGTGTTTTATATGCTGCAAAAAGTCATCGGTTTGAATCAAGTAATCGTTAAAAGGTACGCCGCCCCTCATGCAGTTGAACAAGGTATTGGCAAAATGTCGTTTTACATTGAGCGTGTCGGCAGTAAGTTGCAATCCATCGGCTTTGGCAACAATATCTTTAAGGTTTTGGGTTCCCTTTATTACATCGGTTTCAATTTCAGACGGTACATTTTTGCAGTTTTTCAAAAAGTGAAGCGTTGCTTTTATTTGAACAATATCCTGACTCACTTCGGCTGCCATGTACCAAGTTTTTGGGCTATCGGGGCCAAGTTTAAAGTCAGCATTGATAAAGTAGGCACCTTTTGCGCCAAGGTTTTCAGTTTCGGGCTCAAGGTCGAAACCATTGCAAAAGCGATTGAGCTGTTTGCTGCTCAGCAATATTTGTGGGTTGTCGAAACCATAACTCCAAACAGTTGTGGCTTTAAGCGCTTCGCTGGGTTCGGCCCTATCGACAGGGATTGAACTAAGTCGGTAAACAACTAATGTTGAACCCTCAACTTTTTCCGTTTTCTTATATGCATCAACCAAAGTACTAAGCATACCTTGCATAGTTCGATTAACACCATAAGGAAGAATATTTTGTATGCCATCGACTATATTTATTTCTACATCAACAGGGTTTTGGTTGCTCAGTTTACATTTCCTGATCCAACCAAAACGTTCGCTGTTCATCCAGCTATAGCTGAATGTTAGCTGCAAATCGAGGTTGCTTTCTTCAAAAATAATTTTATTGCCCACCTCGTTTTTATACAAACGGCATTGGGTGTGGTAAATTCCCCGATAGCGCTCCGAAAAAGGTTCCCATAAACTGGTCTTTCCATTTATGGTGCATTGAACCAAGGTTTTGCTACCGGTAATGCCTGCGTAGTCGTGGATTTTGTCGTCGGTATAATAAGGAAAAATGGCTTGCTTGGGGTTGGCACGTCCGGCAGTTAAACTGCCTTTGCTCGATAGGTACATCCAATGATCGGAGTCGCTAACTACCGATAAGAAGAAAGGTTGCATGCGATCGAAATTCTCGATCATGTAATAACTTTCGTTATCGATTTGCACCAGTTTTCCTTCAACTTTCGGAGCAGAGATGTGCAACTTGCTTGAACCTAAGTAAATTTTCCTGATCATTGATAAATTGTTTTATTGTAAGTCGTAAAAAGTAAATTTTCTTCTCCAAACACTTTCATGCCCGGGCGTTAAGTAGGTTTTAAAAAACAACTCGGGACTTACAACATGTGTTGTTCCCCATAAATTCATTTGATTACATTCAAAGTCAATCACTTCGGAAACCGCAGCTTTTTCTTCAATATTCCGAAGTTGCCAGCCTGTACATTTTTGTTGTGTTCCTGTTAAGCCTGCAATAAAAAAGTCGTTTTCAGGAGTAGCTTTCCAAGTAATTTCGTTGTTGCCCATATCGAGCAGTTGGTCGGTATTTACATTGGCAGTAAACTCATCGGGGCAAATAGCAGAATTGAGCTTTAAAGCGTACGATGCATCCAAGTTACGTTGGTTGATGGCCAAAAAATTATGACAGTATTCAGCCGTTTCAAATGCATCCGAACCAATGTTTTTCAAGCGATATTTTATCCAGAGTTGATTTTGAGAAATGGCGATAGTTTTTGAATATAGGTATTTCATCCCCCTTACCTGTTCGCTTTCTGCCTCAAATTCAATTTCTTCAGAACCCTTTTGGTTAACACGATAATTCAGTTGTATTTTAGGATACAGTTTGAAAAAATCATACGGTTCATTGCTGATTCTTTGAAGTTCGCCTACCCCAATTTTATGAAACCACTCGCTAGGCTTGGCTTTCGGATAACTAAATGGCAGTTCAATGTCGAACTCATTAACCAAACCGAAGCCATAGCCGGAGTGGTGTTCTTTTTTTTCGTTTGTGCAAAAAGTATGTTTTTGATTGAGGGTTACCTGAAAAATGTTACCCGAAGCATCGAAGCGCGAACCGTTGTACAATTCGGTCGGCGCCCCGATTACTACCTCGAGGTTTATATTTTTCAGCAAGTAACTCATTTCTCATTTAGTTCTTCACCAAAAATGGAAAGTTAGCAGTTGCAGAGTGATTGTTGCCATCGTTCACATAAACAAACAAGCGATATGCTCCTTCGTTTTGTGGGGCTTCGATAATCATTTCGGCTTCGCCCATAGCGTTGAGAAGGGTTTCGGGACGACTTTCGTAATCGCCGCCATCGCCCAAATCGGTGCTTTCGTGCATAATTTCCCAACGGTAGGTAAGCTCTTCACCTTCGTAATCGCGTGCAGCTGCAAAAGCTGTAAAAACTTCGCCTGGTTTTACGGTAACGTTATCGTATATCATTTTACCGTTTATTCGCAGCGAATCCAATGTAGGGCAGCGGTTTTCGGGCCATTTGCCGTTCCAAATTTTGTACATGGCATCGACCGTTTCGGTTGCGTGGCCATTTTCGAGAAACATGCCATACCAAGTTGGGGTACGTTCTTGTTTTTGTCCCCATAAAAAGGCATACGAACCCATACAACGGTTATAATCGGCCTCGATGGCTACTTTGTAACGATGAAGATAAGAATGTTGTTTTTCCTGACTTGTTTGCTCAACCGGAGCACCCCAAGCAGTTGGTGGCACTTCCCAATGACCGGTTGCGCCCCATTCTGTTACCACATAAGGGCCATCGTACCCTGCATCGGCCAAGCGGGTTTGGAGGTTTTCAATGTCGGCATACATTTGAATGCAAACAAAATCAAGATCGGTACAATGTTCGGCAAAGTAATCAACTTCGCGTTTGCCAATACCGGCCAACATGGTAGTTGTAGGGTGGTTTGGGTCAATGCTGTGGATCATTTCCGATATTTGGTTTACAGCATTCCACACTTTCATGTTGTTGGCATGAAGGTTCAGTTCGTTGCCAATACCCCAAGCAAGTAATGCTGGATGGTCTTTGTACATCAAAACTTCTTGTTTTACCCTTTCGAGTTGTTTCTGTACCTCCTCCTCATTGTCGTAATCGAAGCCATGCCTTTCGCGGGCAATTTCTATACCCATCATCACCATCAGACCGTTTGCAAAAGCTTGGTCGAGTACTTCTTTTCCGGTTTGTTGACCATTATCGGTACGCCATGTACGGAACGAATTGGCTCCATGGGCAGCAAGTGCTTCAATATCGCCAAATTCGAGGCCGGCACCATTGATGTAAAATTCCTTCCCATCGACAAACAAGCGATACTTGCCATCGGTGTTTTTCATCTCAACTTTTCGCGGTCCCACTTCCTCGGCTGTTTTTGGTTTATTTGATTGGCACGATGCAAAAAGAAACACGATTATTATTGTGAAATATGTTAGCTTCATTTTAATTATTTTTTGGTTTTGACTAATATTTTCTCAAGCTCTTCGAGCGATTTACCCTTAGTTTCGGGTAAAAATACGAGTACGAATACCAAACCGATGAGTCCGAATGCGCCATAAATGATAAAAGTTCCGGCACTGCCCAAATTCTCGAGCTGCCAAGGGAAAACCAATTGAACCGAAAAACTAACAGCTGAATTGATGAACCCGATAAATGAAATGGCAAGGCCGCGAATGGTATTTGGAAAGAGCTCAGAGAAGAGTACCCACATAACAGGGCCAACCGATATGGCAAATGAAGCCACAAAACCTAAAATTCCGCCCAGAACCAACCACGAGTTAATTTGTTCAACTGTACCATCGGCAGCATAAGTAGCCGAATTGAAGGCCAATGCAATAATCAACATCGAAATAAAAATACCACTAAAGCCTAAGGTTAGTAAAAATTTCCGACCCAATTTATCGATTAGCCACATGGCTAAAATGGTGAATACGATATTGGTTAAGCCAACAAGAATGGCTTGTGAAAACGAAGCATCGACACCAATACCGGTTTGTTCGAATATCATTGGTGCGTAAAAAAACACGGCATTGATACCTGTAATTTGCTGTAAAATGGCTATTACAATACCAATGAACAATACCAACTTTAAAGCAGGTTTAAAAAGATCGGCCAGTTTTGCTTTCGACTTCTGTGTATTTTCCTTCAAATTATTTTTGATATCGGCTAACACCTTTTGTGCGTTATCTGAACCACCTGCTTGGGTTAATATTTTTAACGCCTGCTCCTCGTTGCCATTCATGGCCAGCCAGCGAGGACTTGGGGGAACAAAGAACAAAAAGATAAAATAAAGAACAGCCGGTAAGGTTTCGAGCCCAAGCATCCAGCGCCAAGTATATTTATCGAAGCCCAAAAGCTCAGCAAAACTGCTGTCGGACTGAGACCATTGTAAAATTAGATAATTGGTAAAGAAGGCAACCGAAATACCAACCACAATATTTAGCTGGTTAAACGAAACCATTCGCCCCCTGATATTGGCAGGCGAAATTTCGGCAATGTACATTGGAGCAATAATTAACGAAGCACCAACGCCAAGCCCACCAATCATACGTGCAATAATTAACAGCGTAAAAGTTGGAGCAATAGCCGACAAAATTGCCGATACGGCGTAAAGTATAGCAGCGTATTTGAGCACAAGTTTTCGTCCGTATTTATCGCTTAAAGGTCCGGCCACCATCATGGCCATAGTTGAAGTAAGAGTTAAACAGCTAACTGCCCATCCGAGTTGAATTTTTGTTAATTGGAACTCAGGCTCAATAAATTTAATTACACCTGAAATTACCGAAGCATCGAAACCCATAAGGAAGCCGCCTAATGCGACAATTAACGATACCTTTACTATAAAACCCTTTTTCCCATCCATATTTACACTGTTTTTTAAAGAAAAACACTCCCCACATTAAATTGGGCTGCGGGGAGTGTCTCTATCACTAAACCTAACTAAACCTAAAACTAGTAACCGTTATTTTGAACAAGGTTTGTTTTTCCTATTTCAGATTCGGGTATTGGCCAAACTTCGTGTTTACCTTCAACAAACCCTTGGCTACCCAAAACAGAAGGAGCATCGCCCCAGCGAACGAGGTCCCAGAAACGGTGACCACCTTCCATGGCCAATTCGAGCCTGCGTTCAAGTTTAATTGCATCGAACAAGGCATTGCCCGAAAGCGAAAGAGCAGAAAGGCCTACTCTGGCACGAACACGGTTAACAGCTTCAAGTGCTTTTGTATCGTCGGGCGACGATTTGCGGTTAAGCGCCTCGGCATACATAAGCAACACATCGGCAAAGCGAATCATGCGTTCGTTGTTCTCGTAGGTAGCTTCCATAGGCGATTGACCCGGATCGTTGTAACCAATGTATGGTGCACGTTTCTTTTGGTACCAGCCTGTCCATCCTTCTTTTTCTTTATCATCGGGAAAACCGTTGTTGTTCAAATCTTTAGAAGGGTCTACATTTAAAAGATCTTTGTAAAGCTCGGGGCCAAATCCTGTTCCATATTTACGAACAGGGTCGCCTGCCTGATCCCAAGCATCAACTAAGCTCGAGTCGATCATATCGAAACCCCAACCTGCATTGTACAAACCTGGGATAGCCGTTTCGCGAGGGCCAGCCAACTGTACTTCGATATTGCCTTCGCTTTCGCGACCATTGCCCCAAAAATCGCCATGGATATAAGAAGCATAAGGAATTTCGAAAACAGACTCAATGCCAAATTCTTCGCTACGTTTAAATATGCTATCGTACTCAGCAACCAAATCGTACTCACCCGAATTGACAACCTCGCCCAACATATTGGCAGCATCGTCGAATTTATTTTGGTACAAGTAAACTTTCCCAAGCAATGCCTGAGCCGCACCTTTGCTTATGCGGGTAATATCGGCAGCACTTTGTTGCGATTTTTTAGGCAACAAGGCAATTGCTTCTGTCAAATCCTTTTCAATTTGTTCGTAAACAATTGCTTTATCGGTATTTGTTGGCCTGTATTCCGAAGGTGAAAGGTTTTCGGTATAAAAAGCAATGTTTCCAAAAGTACGAACCAATTCAAAATAGAAATAAGCCCTTAGGAATTTTGCTTCAGCCTGATATTGTTTAACGGCATCGGTTTGCAGGTCGATTTCGTTAATAACAATATTTGCTCTGTAAATACCATAGTAATTACGGCGCCAAAACTGCTCTATGGCAGGGTTTTGAGCAGTAATTTCGTAATGATAAAACTCCCAATATTCGGGGCGATCGGAGAAGCCACCACCAGCAGGTGTTGCATCGCCGCTGGCTAAATTGGCCAACATATAGTACGAACTCCAACCCGAATAGTATTTAGTTTGAAGCATATCGTAAGCACCACAAAGTACTTCAAATACTTTTTGGTCGGTATCAAGCGATTCACTGGCAAAAGGCATCGAACCTTTTAGTTCGAGCTCAAGCCAATCGTTGTTACAACCGGTAGCCATTACCAGCAGAACAATCAGTATTGATAAATTTTTATATATGGTTTTCATATTCATCTGATTAAAAATTAGAAATTAACATTTATACCACCCAAAATTGTTCTTGCTTTTGGATAAACAGCACGGTCGATACCAGCCCATTGCTGACCACGGTATCCCCAGTAATCGCCACCCACTTCGGGTTCCATACCTTTGTAATTGGTAAAGGTGTAAAGGTTATCAACAGCAACATAAATTCTTAAGCGCGATATACCAATACCTGCAAGTAAGTTTTCGGGCAGCGTATAGCCCAAAGTTACGTTGTTGATACGCAAGAATGATCCATCTTGTAACATGTACTCGTTAATTCGCGAGAAGTTGCTGTTACGGTCACGTACTGTTGGGCGTGGGAATGAGCCAGGTTCTTCGGGCGATTTCCATGCATCGGTAAGGAAGAAATCGGGTTTGTTGGTATTGGCCAAGTCGTTACGTACCGACACTGCCAACAACGTTTTGTTACCAAACTGGCCATAAGTACCAAGGTTAAAGTCGAAACCTTTGTATTCGAGGTTGATGTTTAAACCACCAACAATTTTTGGATATGGCGAGCCCAAATAAGTTTTATCCAAATCGGTTAGTTTACCATCGGGGCCACCGCCCAAGCTATCGGGCAAACCTGCAATATCGAGGTATTTAACGTCACCGGGCTTAGCATTGCCTTGGTAAAGTTTGCCATCGGCATTAGCATGAGCTTCAACTTCTTCTTGTGATTGGAAGAGCCCGTCGGTTTCGTATCCATAGAAATACCAAGGTTCGTAACCAACTTCAAACCTTTTCGAATCGCCGAATGTACCAATGTTTCCACCTGTAATAAAGCTGATCGATTCGGTAATTTCGGCCACCTCACTTTTGTTGTGCGAAGCAGTAAGTTTAATGTTATATTTCAGATCGCCAACACGGTCGTTGTAACCCAATTCGAATTCAACACCTTTGTTGATAATAGTACCAGCGTTTACTGTTGGAGGGTCGTTACCGGCTAATACAGGTACAGAACCTTCGAATAAGAAGTCGGAAGATTTCTTAATATAGTAGTCGGCAGCAAATGAAAGCCTGTTTTGGAACAAGCCCATGTCGAGACCAAAGTCGCTTTGTTCGGTTTTTTCCCACTGGTATTCGGGATTAACCAATCGCGAAGGTTCGGTAACAGGTAGAATTTGGTTGTTACCATCGAGGTAAAAATAAGCGCCCGACGAGCTGGTAGGCAAATAACGCCAATCCCATCCCAAACTTGAAGCTACACCGTTTTTACCCCAGCTGTATCTAACTTTCATGAAACTGATTGCGTCAACATCGAAGAAATCTTCGCGCGAAACAACCCAACCAACCGATACCGATGGGAAAACACCAAACTTATTTGCAGGTCCGAATTTCGAACTGCCATCGCGGCGGAAGTTCGAAGTCATCATATACTTATCTTTATAAGACCAACTTACACGGCCAAATATTGAAGCATTGCGCTCCCATCCGCCTAAACCACCCCAAGCAGTGTTGTTTAATGTATCGATGTATAAACCATAGTCGATCCAAGCGTAATTGTCGGTTTCTTTTTTAAGGTCGGCTCCACGTCCACCTAAGTATTCGTGTGTATATTCACGAGCCGAAGTACCCAGTACAGCACCAACGTTGTGATCGCCGAATTGCTTGTTATAAGTAAAATAGCTTTCCCATTGCCAAGTAAAATACATGTTTATTTGTTGGGTAGCTGTACTACGAACACCAGGAGCATTCATACTGTTTGTATAACCACGACCCGACCATCCACGGTTATAATTGTGCGACATGTCGATATCTAAATTTGTACGGAACTTAAGGCCTTCGAAGAAATCGATTTCGGCATAAACACCACCAAACAATT
>DAOSWJ010000080.1:0-11321 GCA_035380005.1 Prolixibacteraceae bacterium
TTAAGGCCATGGCCAAATCATCTTTTTTTAGCACATAAGCAATTCGCACTTCATTTTTGCCCAAGCCGGGTGTAGTGTAAAAACCGCTGGCCGGTGCCATAAAAATGGTACTGTTCTCATAGGTGAACTCACTCAAAACCCATTCGCAAAACTTGTCCGAATCGTCGACCGGCAGTTTAGCAACAGTATAAAATGCGCCCATAGGAATAGGCGAATAAACACCATTTATGCGGTTAAGCCCGTCAATCAAAAATTTTCGGCGTTCAACATACTCGTTATAAACATCGAGCATGTAATCGTCGGGCGTATCGAGTGAAGCTTCGGCAGCAATTTGCCCGATCAATGGTGGACTGAGCCTTGCCTGACAAAACTTCATAACATTCTTATAAACAGCACGGTTCTTGGTAATTAATGCACCTATTCTAAGTCCGCACTCGCTGTAACGTTTCGAAACCGAATCAATAAGAATTACGTTTTCTTCAATTCCTTTTAAATGGAATGCCGAAATATAAGGGGCGCCTGTATAGCAAAACTCACGGTAAACCTCGTCAGAGAACAAATACAAATCGTATTTTTTCACCAGGTCGCGAATGGCATTCATTTCGGTTTGCGTGTACAAGTAACCGGTAGGGTTATTGGGGTTGCAAATCATTATGCCTTTTGTACGAGGTGTAATAAGCGCTTCAAACTTCTCGATTGGCGGAAGCGAAAAACCTTCTTCAATTTTCGAAGGTATGGTTTTAACAATTGCTCCCGCAACTATTGCAAAAGCGGTGTAGTTGGCATACGATGGTTCAGGAACAATTATTTCGTCGCCCGGATCGAGACACGACAAAAAAGCGTAAGTAACTGCTTCGGAACCACCCGATGTAATAATTATATCATCGGCACAAACATCGATATTATATTTGTGGTAATATTTTGCCAGCTTTTCGCGATACGAACGATATCCTTCGCTCGGGCTGTACTCTAACACCTTACGATCGATGTTCCGAATGGCATCGATAGCAACTTGCGGTGTGGGCAAATCGGGTTGCCCAATATTTAAATGATAAACTTTTATCCCATTTGCCTTGGCCTTATCGGCACAAGGAACCAGTTTCCTGATTGGCGATTCAGGCATTCGCACCCCACGTTTAGAAATTTCAGGCATAAAATAATTGCTTTAAAACAAACCGCGTAAAGATATAACTATCAAATTGAAATAAAAAACAGTTAGGCTGTTCAATTTTCAGGCTTTTTTAGTTGTTAAACTTCTAATTTGAAAGTATTGGTAAAAACCATGGTAAAACAAATCAAAATCCCTTTAAAAACAGGCAATTCTGATAATTTTTGTCATATTTTCAACTAAGCGGTAATCGTATTTTTGATTGATAAACCTTTAAAATATTTGCAATATGATTATAGGAGTACCAAAAGAAATTAAAAATAACGAGAACCGAATTGCTTTAACACCTGCCGGAACTGCAGAATTAACCAAACACGGACATCAAGTTTTTGTACAAACAGGTGGCGGATTGGGCAGCGGTTTCACCGATGAGCGTTACATTGAAGCAGGTGCCAAAATTTTACCCGACATCGAATCGGTTTATGCTGCATCCGATATGATTATTAAGGTAAAAGAACCTATCGAGCCCGAGTACAAACTTGTAAAAAAAGACCAAATTATTTTCACCTACTTTCATTTTGCTTCGTCGGAAACACTCACACGTGCAATGATTGACTCAAGAGCCGTTTGCATAGCTTATGAAACTGTTGAAAATTCCGATGGCAGTTTACCTTTACTAACGCCAATGTCGGAAGTTGCCGGCCGCATGTCGGTACAGGAAGGTGCCAAATACCTCGAAAAAACCTACGGCGGACGGGGCGTTTTGTTGGGCGGCGTTCCCGGTGTACATCCTGCAAAGGTACTGATAATTGGCGGAGGCGTTGTTGGAACCGAAGCTGCAAAAATGGCTGCTGGCCTTGGCGCCGATGTTACAATAATGGACATCGACCTTAACCGGTTGCGCTACCTCGACGACATTATGCCGGCCAATGTAAAAACAATGATGAGCAATACCTACAACATTAGGGAAATGGCCCCAAGTCACGATTTAATTATTGGAGCAGTGCTCATTCCCGGAGCAAAAGCACCTAAATTGCTTACACACGACATGCTGGCCACTATGAAACCTGGTACTGTTTTGGTTGATGTAGCTGTTGACCAAGGCGGTTGTTTCGAAACAACTAAACCAACAACACACGACAACCCAACTTTTGTTATTAATGATATTATTCACTATTGCGTTGCAAATATGCCCGGAGCTGTACCCCGCACTTCAACCATTGCATTAACAAATGCAACACTCCCCTATGCAATTGCAATTGCCAATAATGGTTGGGAAAATGCATGTGAAAAGTTTGAACCACTAAAACTAGGTCTAAATATTGTTAAAGGCAAGGTTGTTTATAACGGAGTAGCCGAAGCATTTGGACTTCAATTATCTGAATATGTGTAAATTAAATTCTTTACGGAATTTTACCCAAAAAGTCAAGTTTTTTACAAAAAAACTAACATAGCAATTAACGAACAACATCAACCAAAGGATGAACAAAAAAAAATCGATTTTTTTTTAAAATTGTTTGCAAGTTTAAAAATTCCATTTTATATTTGTCAACGAAATCAGATTCAAACATACTGATTTCAATCAGATCAAGTCTTTTTCATGTTTGGCGTTTTAGTTTGGGGGATAGTTTTTTGGGAGACATCAGACGATGTCTCCTTTTTTTTGTGCCAATTTTCATGAATCACTCCAACAAAAACGACAAATCGCTACCGGGAATCATTTCTTCAGGTTTTGTAGCCCATGAAAAAACCCGCGCCGACCGCAAACCTTGCAAGCTAATTTGCCCGTCATGCACAAGCAACATACTCCCTTCTCGCAATCCTAAAACCTTTATTTGACGATTTACAGCCAAAAACTCTTCAATACGCTGCTCGCGTGTTTCGCCTGCATGGCCGTTGGGATTAGCATCGAGGTAGTGGGGGTTTATTTGAAAAGGCACCAAACCTAAGGCATCAAAGCCCAGCGGATCAACAATCGGCATATCGTTGGTGGTCATAATGGTCGGGCATGCCACATTCGATCCTGCACTCCAACCAATGTAGGGCATTCCGCTTTTAACTTTTTCCCTTATGGGATCAAGCAAGCCTTCGGTACGCATATTCCTCAATAAATTCCAGGTATTGCCACCACCAACAACTATTGCATCGGCATTGCGAATTGCCTCCAATTTATTTTCAAATGTGTGTATTCCGTTAACAGTGCAACCCAATTCGTTAAAACGTTCGTTCACCTTATCAACGTAGGCATCGTAACTAAAAGTAACTGCTGCGTATGGAATAAACACAATATGCCTTGCATTTTTGCCCAAAAATTTGCCAATTGCTTTTTTCGGATATTCGAGATAAGCCTCACCGGCCATTGTTGAATTACTGATTAATAAAAGTCGCATAATTTATAAAATTGGTTTACCACAAATATAGCACTTATACCCGGCGATCTCAAAAATTGCAACAAAGGCTTTGCATCCATTTCTATGCTTTTTTGAACCGACACAATTCACTTATTGTTATTTTCACGACACTTACTTTTTGTTAATCGTCGATTAATCATTTAAAACATTTAAATCTTTCAATACACATAAATTTGAACCAAAAATCTACTTTACTATGGAAAAATTAATCTTAAAAATTAAAAAGGTACTAATGGAACCAAAAACTGTTTGGTCCGAAATTCAAACCGAAAACGAAACAGTTTCATCATTATTAAAAAGCTACATCTTACCTTTGGCTGCAATACCTGCTATTGCATCGCTTATTGGCTACTGGCTGATTGGCATCAATGTGCCACCTTGGGGCCGCATGGCTTCGTTCGAGTGGGGGCTCAACCAAGCCATCTCGAGCTATATTGCCATTGTTGCCGGCATTCTGCTTACCAGCTGGGTAATTAGCTGGCTTGCTCCTAAATTTGGCACAACGGTAACACTCGACAATGCCGTTAAGCTGGTTACCTACTCGTATTTCCCAATTTTTATCGGAGGTATTTTCTATTTAATTCCTTCACTTGCAATTATTGCATCGCTTGCAGGTATTTACGGACTTTATATCCTTTACCAAGGTTTTACACCAATAACCGGTGTCAGCGACGAAAAACGCACATCGTATTATGTAGTCAGCCTTATTACAATGATTGTTCTATTCTTTGTTTTGGGCTTAATAATTGCCTCAATACTTGGTGCACTTGGCCTGTCGCAAATGAAATATCAATAAACCAAACACATTCAATCATGAGAAAAATTACTTTTCTATTTGTACTGCTTATAACCTTTATGGTGGCATGTAAAAACAACAGCAATTCGGGTTTCATCAATGCCGACCCATTAAAAATCGAAATCCCCGATGAAATCAAAGGCGACAAAGAGCTGGTTTCATTTATTCGTGAATCGGAGAAATCGATCAACGAATTTGCCCTTTCAATCGAAAAACTTTATGCCGAAGATCCCAAACTAATGCAAAAAGAGGAAGAAGACATGTCGATGTTCGAAAAGCTCAAGCTGCTTAAAGTTGCCGGAGAAATGGCCGTTCTGTTTGGAGAGTTCTCGACCAACTATGCCGAAATGAACGAAAAAATGGGCAACTACGAATTAAGCATGACCGACGATCAGGCCGTAGCCCTGCAAACCGTAGCCGATGCTTTCGAAAAGCGCATGTTATTACTCGAGGAACGAATAAAAAAATATCAGGAATAAGGAATATTTTTTGCAAATCACAAACTGCATCATTCGCCCAGAAGGCTTTTTGATGCAGTTTTTGTTATTTTTGGGCAATAAACAATAGCCGTATCATGCCAAAAAAATTCAGCATACCACAGTACATGCAAGCCGCAAGGCAACACCACGCAGGAGGTCAACTAATGGTTCAACAAATTGAAATACCCAAGCCTGCCAAAGGCGAAGTGCTGATAAAAATGCTTGCCTCACCAATAAACCCATCCGATTTGAGCTTGATAAGCGGCACCTATGTTGGAAAAAAACAATACCCATTAACACCAGGCATCGAAGGCTGCGGAATAGTTGTTGACTCGGGAGGCGGCTTTTTGGCAAACATGAGGCTTGGCAAAACGGTTGCATGCTCATCGTCCGACAAAGGAGGAACCTGGGCCGAATACATGGTTACCTCGGCAACAAAAGTGATACCTGTTAGCAAAGAAATACCGGCACAACAAGCCGCAATGCTTATTGTAAACCCTATTACAGCTTTATCGTTTATCAACATTGCCAAAAAAGGAAAGCACAAGGCCATTGTTAATACAGCAGCAGCGAGTGTTTTAGGCCAAATGCTTGTTAAACTTTGCAAACAAAACGGCATCGAACTTATAAACATTGTACGTAGCGAAAACCACATCGAGCCATTGCTTAAAATTGGCGCCAAGCACATTATATGCACAAGCGAAAACAAATGGACCGAAAGCCTTCGCACATTGGCCTCGCAAATGCAGGCAAAATTGTTTTTCGATGCAATAGCCGGAGCCAACACCGCACAATTAGCCCATGCGGCACCAAAAGGTTCAATAATTATGGTTTATGCCAATCTTTCCGAATCCAACATCAACATCGATCCGCGCATACTGATGCACAACAACATCACCATTAAAAATTTCTTTTTAGGGAATTACACTGCCGAAAAATCAATACTACACAACCTCTTGGCGGCCCAAAAAGCTCAAAAAATAATTGCAGAGCAACCAACAAACACCATCCGAAAAACTTATCAGCTCAACGATGTTAATCAGGCTATCGAAGCATATCGTGAAAAAATGAGCGGAGGTAAAATACTTCTTACAATTTAGAACAGCAGTTATTTGCCAAGCACTATATTTATGCGAATATCGTAAGCAACGTCGAACGAAACATCGTCGAAAGTGGGTGGAAATTTCATGTCGCCCGAATACGAAAATCCCCAGGGTTCACGGGGGCCAAAAATCCACTTATCGAGCTTATGGTTACCGTTTACATCCTGAAAACTCCTAATGGCGTATTCACCTGCAGACACATTTTTAAACTCAAAATCAACATACGTTTTGTCGTAGTTTACCCAGTACGACAATGTATCGATGCCGGTAAACGGGACATCAAAACTTTCCCTGTCGCACAAAAAAACGTAAACCCTACCTTCGGGGCTTGGTGTGTTCACCCTACCGGTAACGGTAAAAGTTTCCTGCGACATCGAAGCAACAGGCATCACACATAAGAATGCAAGTACAAGTAAATTAACGCGTTTCATGGTTGTGCTTTTTATTCATTTAACTACGAAGTTACAAATTAGATTGCAATACAATAACACCAAAGCCATAAAATTGTTAAGCCATAATGCACTTAGGAGGCATAATCGCCCAACATTAACTATATTTGATACTTCAAAACACAAATTTGCACAAATGATCAATTTTAAAAAGCTATACCGCAGCTTTTCGTATGCATTTAGCGGCATCAAACAACTCATTGTTGGTCAGCAAAACGCACGCATTCATTTAATTGCCACAGTTGTAGTAATAATTGCTGCCTTTTGGGCAAACGTTTCGGCAAGCGATTGGGTTGCCCTCATTTTTGCAATTGGCCTTGTTTTAGTCGCCGAAGGCATCAACACCGCCATCGAGCATTTGGCAAACAGTGTAAGCACAGCCTATCACCCCGAAATTAAAAAAGCCAAGGACATAGCTGCCGGTGCAGTTATAATAGCTGCAACAATTGCCGTTGCAATTGGCATAATCGTTTTTAAAACAAGCCTTTGGCCTTAAATTCTCCAAAACAAATACACCATTTTTTTTATTTGGGGGGCCTACGGTCTGCGGCTCCAAAACCCCTAACCGTACTCGGTGTGCAGCATCGTGCTGCAAGTAGCTCCCGCAGGTCGCTCTTGCAACCCGGCAGCACATCCGGCCCGGTTTCGGGGTGTTTTTCACCTCCGCCCTGCCCCATTGTACCACTTGCCCAAATCAACACTTCACAACAAAAAAAAACCACCGATCATTACAACCAGCAGTTTTTTTGAAATATTATTCAAGGTTAATGCTATTCAAACAATTTCATATCGTCGAGCACGTTCATCACCTCTTTTACTGCAACGGCCGAAGCATCAAGCAAAGCTTTTTCTTCATCGTTCAATTTAACTTCAATAATTTGTTCGATACCGTTTTTGCCCAATTTAACCGGAACACCAACATATATCTTATCTAAGCCATATTCACCCTCGAGGTAAGCACAAACAGGGAAAATACGTTTCTGGTCGAGAACAATAGCTTCAACCATTTGAGCAGCAGCAGCGCCCGGAGCATACCAAGCCGAAGTTCCTAACAACTTCACAATTTCGCCGCCACCAACTTTAGTGCGTTCAATAATTGCATCAAGCTTATCGGCATCAATCAATTCAGTTACCGGAATACCCGATACAGTTGTATAACGTGGTAGTGGCACCATGGTATCGCCATGTCCGCCCATCAACAAAGCCTGAATATCTTTAGGGTTTACATCGAGCTCCTCGGCCAAAAATGCGCGATAGCGAGCAGTATCGAGAATACCGGCCATACCGAACACTTGGTTTTTAGGCAAATTAGCAGCAACATAAGCGCAATAAGTCATTACATCCAATGGGTTCGATACAATAATTATTTTAGCATTTGGCGAGTATTTAACCACGTTTTCGGTAACAGTTTTCACAATACCTGCATTAATCGAAATTAAGTCGTCGCGGCTCATACCAGGTTTACGGGGCACACCCGAAGTAATCACAACAACTTCCGAGTCGGCAGTTTTTGCGTAATCGTTGGTTGAACCAACCAAACGGGTGTCGTAATAATTAACTGGGGCAGTTTGCCATAAATCTAACGATTTACCTTCGGCCAAACCTTCTTTAATGTCGAGCAACACAACTTCTCTTACGATACCTTTCTCTGCTACCGCCTGTGCGCAAGTAGCGCCAACATTTCCGGCACCTACAACTGTTACTTTCATATTACAAAATGGGTTTTAAAGTTATTAATTGTTCACTTTTAAAATTTTCAAAGCGTGTGTAAAAATAGTCGGATTAATGGTTTTTAATAATGACTACTTACCGTGCATCACACAAGTTAACAATTAGATAAAGTAAAAGTTCTGGGTTTTTAAGTTTCAATGCTACAATTATTTAGCTCCTACACTTTTAAGTGTATTACTTATTGAGCTTAAGCAGCTTGCTTAAATATTTACCTAAAATATCGAACTCGATATTTACTGCTGTACCCACCTTAAAAGTATGAAAATTGGTTTCGTTATAGGTATAAGGTATAATTGCTACCTGAAACGAATTGTCCTTTGAATTTACCACAGTTAAACTAACGCCGTTAACGGTAACCGATCCCTTTTCAACAGTCATGTATCCTTGTTGTGCCTTCTCCTTATCAAAAGCATATTCAAACGTAAAATACCAACTTCCGTCGGCTTCTTCAACATTAGTACAAGTAGCTGTTTGGTCAACATGGCCTTGAACAATGTGCCCGTCGAGGCGCCCGTTCATCATCATGCTGCGCTCGAGGTTTACCTTACTGCCCACTTCGAGTTTGCCCAAATTGGTTTTTAGCAACGTTTCTTTAATGGCAGTTACTTTGTACCACTTTTCATCATTGTTCAACTCTACCACTGTAAGGCATACACCGTTGTGCGATAAACTCTGATCAATTTTCAGCTCGTTCACAAACGAACAAGTAAGCATAAAATGAACATTTTCCTGATCTTTTTCGATGGCAAGTACTTTGCCTGCTTCTTCTACTATTCCCGAAAACATATTTGCTATTTTTTATATTTCAGGCCGAAATTATAAAATATATCTGAAAACTTAGAATTGATTTATACTGCTACGCACAAGCTTTACGTTCTGTTTATTTTATATGCTTTGCGCAACCATTTGCAGTACTTTCATATCTGTACAATTGAATTCAAATTTCAACAATAAAAAAAGATACATATATGAAACGTGCATTATTTTCATCGATAAAGCTTTTGCTTTTATTATTTGTGTTCAACTCATGTTTAAACGATGATGGATACATCGACAGGCGTGCCTATGGCGATGCAATTATTCGAGCATATCAGCAAGCCGATTCGGTTGTTTATGGCGTACAATTGTATGTTTATTCAAGTGTGCCCATGCAACAAGTTAGTGCTTTTGCCCAAAACCTCCCCGATTCGGTCATCCAACTCGACTCTACACTTTATCGCTATACTTTTACTCATTTGCCTGAGCAAAGCACCTACACCACAAAAATACCCGATGCACAACGATACTTGTTCGATGTAAGCTTTGCCCAAACCGATGTACTGCGCGTAAGCGACTACCTCGATACAACAGTTATTGCACCTCCGGTTATTAACAAAGCCGAATGGAACAACGATTTTAAACGGATTGAAATTGAATGGGAACGCAACACCAAAACACAATACTATAAAGTATTGTTAACCAACACAAACAACGAAATTGTATTTGAAACGCCTTTGCTTAATGGTGTCGAAAAAAACCTGCAAATCGATTCATTTACCAACGGCTGGCATAACAACAAAGCACCTTTGCAAAGCACTGTACTTGGTGTGCAAATAAACGCGTACCTGTTCGAACCTGTTGCAACCACTTTCGATTTGCAATGCATTGCTACCAACAATTTGCACACGGTTGAGTGGAAGGTTGAATAATTAGTAGAATATTATTACAAACATTCAATTAATCGACCTTAACAAAAACTAATATTTTATTATTACTTAAGCTATCGATAAAGAAATTACCAATTCTTAACCGGTCATTTTTATTATCGAATTCGAAATAGTACTTGCTTGTAACAATCGTACTCGAAAGGCCCCATAGGATATTGATACTATCGGTCTCAATTTGGTAAGAGTACGGTCCCGAGCGATACCCGGGAACCAAAGAACTGCCCCTCATTTCTTTCTTCCGGTTCAAAGTAAACATTTCAGGCATATTGCCAAAAACAATGGTATCTGATTTAAATTCCGACTCTATCCATGTGCCTTTTAGCTGTTGTGTTTCAATAAGATCTTTTTCACAGCTCATTAAAGCAATTAATATGAAGCCAATCAAAAATACTGTTCTCATTCTTGTTGTATTTTATTTATTGATAATAATTTGCTCAAAATAAACACCTCGATCGGCAGTTATTTTTAGCAAGTAAATGCCATTTGTAAAGTTCAACAAATCGATAGTGTTTTTATTTTCTTTCAGCACATACGATTTCAATTTTTTTCCGCTAAATGTATAAAACTCCAAATTGGCTGTTGTGCTGTTGTTGAGATCAACAAACAAACTATTGCTTGCAGGGTTAGGATAAACTTTTGGTTTAGTGTTTTGCGCCCAGGTATCGACGCCTATACGTTTTTGAACGGCAACCTGAACAATCGCAGGTTCCGAAACTTCAAAGCCATCAAAAACAGTAAGCTTAAAGCTCACAACAGTCTCAGCATCTACATCGGGCGCAATAAACGAAGGTTGAGCCATTATAGCTGAATTTAGCTCAATATTGTCCAACGATTCCCATTGATAGGTGATGTTATCATTGTCGGGATCGTATGAACCGGATGCACTTAAATTAACAACATCGCCCTCTTTAACCATTGCCGGCCCTTCGGCAACAGCTATGGGGCGTGCGTTGCTGCCCCTTACAGTAACCATCACCCACGAAATATCCGAATTTTGTTCCCCATCGTTGGTCGTTAACCCAAAAACATAAGTGCTTGGTTGATCAACATTTGGAGCAACAAAACTGGACACCTGACTCGTTTCGGCATCAAGCACTATTCCCGAAGGCGCAATCCACTGATACAATAAATTGTTTCCACTTATTGCACTAAATCCATTACCGCTTAGGGTAACCGTTGATCCCGAAAGCACTGTTTGGTTTGAACCGGCAAATGCCTGAGGTACTGTGCCGGCTGTTTCGTCGATTAATGTAATGGTGCCGCAATCGTCCATAGTTGACCATGCTTCACCAATTTCACCATAATTTTGCCAAACTTTTCGCTTGCGGGCATCATCACCCGTGTCGCGGTCGGTTATGGTAATGTCGAAACCAACTGCGCCTTGCTGCAACATTTTATTCATGGTAAAAGCTTCGTTGTTTTTATTGATGAAAGCTTGGTATGGGAAAGCATATTCAACAATATAGTTTTCGCCTTGGGTATTGTAACACCAATTTACAAGATGATTCATGTCGGATCCAAAATACGGAATTCCATAT
>DAOSWJ010000081.1:0-11107 GCA_035380005.1 Prolixibacteraceae bacterium
GTCCAGTAATTTCCTTTTTTGAATTGATTTCGTCCTCGCTTTGAATAAGGATATCGGCAGGAATTTTAAATCGAGCCAATTCTTTTCTCATCATTGATTTAAGCGTCCTTTTTTTTCGGATATCGATTGTCTCTCTTGTAATAACCAGAAAGTCATAATCGCTATCAATTGAGTTGTCATTTCGGGCACGAGATCCGAAAAGAAGAATCTTGCAATCTGGTAAAATTTTGCTTGCAGTATCCTTTATTATTGATAATGAATTGTAATTGTTATTAATCATTTTGTCCGATTACTTAACTCAAATCAAAAATACTGAAAATTTTGGAAATGGGATGGATTCGAAGTTTTTATTGTTTTCTAAGGTTTTATAAACTGGTATTTAGCTTTTTTATCATTTTATCGTACTTTTAATTATTCTTGTAAACATTTTATAAGATAGCTTTAGATATCATAGTGACCAATTCTTATGATAATACGTCATTATACTGCTGAAATTAATACCTTAATGCGCTTGCGATTAACTTATTAATAGTATTTAAAGCATTCACCAACAATGCATATATACCCAATACGCACTTATGGGCAATGTTAATGGTGCTAAAAAATAATTTTTTCGTTGAAGGCTTGCTTTTTTAAAAACAATTTAATTTATTTGCATTGTTAATAGCTTTATTAAATACACTAATCAAACACAATGAAAGAGCGCGACCAAAATATGGAGCAATTGATTCTCGAAACAGCCGAAAGATTATTCATGGACAAAGGTTTTGCGCTTACCTCAACTACCGAAATTGCACGCGAAGCCGGCTGTAATCAAGCATTGGTGCATTATTATTTCAGGACTAAAGAGAAATTATTTGAGTCGATTTTCGAGCGCAAAGCACAGCTCATGCTTTCTGCTATCCTTAAAATGGACGACCCTTCGCAACCTTTCGAAGAACGTTTGCGCAACTTGGTAGAAAACCATTTTGATATAATGATCAAGAATCCCAAACTCCCATTTTTGTTTCTGAACGAACTTTTAACAAATCCTAAACGGCTTGATATTATGACCCAAAAACTCCAAACAATACCTATGACTGTTATGGAGCGCTTTGCCGACGATTTACAGAAAGAGATTGACAAAGGCCGTATTCGCGACGTTTCACCCATAAGTATTTTGCTCACAGTGCTGTCGCTGAATCTTACCCCATTTATTATTAAACCCATTTTTCAGAAAATGACCAACATAAGTGAAGAACTATTTTTAGTAATGATTGAAGAACGTAAAAAAGAAAATATACGCATAATTATGCGCAGCTTGATGCCCTAAATTTTTTTGCCATGAAATTAATAAGCCTATTAAAGAGTAAAATTAAAATATGAAATTAATGCATATTGATATGAAGCTAAAAATTTTAATAACCATTCATTTGTTGGTGTTTGCAAGCATGGCAAACGCTCAAATCTCGCTTAGCGAATGCCAACAAAAAGCCCGCGATAATTACCCCATGGTGAAGCAATTCGGTATAATTGAGCAAACAGCGCAATACAACATTTCGAATGCCAACAAAGCTTATTTGCCACAAGTCTCCATCTCGGCAAAGGCCAGCTATCAGTCCGATGTAACACAAATACCCGAAAGCCTGGAGCAGATACTTAGCCAAATGAGCGGGCGCGCTGTGTCGTTCCCAGGCTTGAGCCAGGATCAGTATCAGGCAGTAATTGAAGCTACCCAATTGATTTACGATGGTGGTGCCATACGTGCTCAAAAAGAAATTACAAAAGCAGCCACCGAAATCGATCAGCAAAAAGTTGAAGTAGAGCTTTATGCCCTCAACGAGCGGGTAAACCAAGTTTTCTTCGGCATATTATTCATCGAAGAACAGTTAAAGCAGACCGAAATACTGAAATCGGAACTTCAAACCAATTATAACAAAATTGAATCGGGCATCAAAAATGGTGTAGCGAATCAAGCCGACCTCGATGTGTTGAAAGTTGAACAACTAAATGTCATTCAGCGTGAAACGGAGCTGAAAAGTACCCGAAAGGCTTATCTGTTGATATTGGGTGCTCTTATCGTGCAAAAACTTGATGAACAAACTACTTTGGTAAAGCCCGATTTAGACCTCTCGGTGCTAAACAAACAGGGCAACTTGCGCCCAGAGCTGATGCTTTTCGATGCCCAAAATAAACTATACGACAGCCAAAAAATGCTAATCAATGCCGGAAATATGCCACGTATAGGTGCTTTCATTCAAGGTGGTTACGGACAACCCGGGCTCAATATGTTTGCCGATGGTTTTTCGCCATTTTACATTGGCGGGCTTCGTTTATCCTGGGCACTAAGTGGTTTCTACTCGCAAAAAAACAATATTGCTAAACTCGAGTTGGGCAAAAATGCTGTCGATGTTCAGCGCGAAACCTTCTTGTTTAATACCAATATGAAAGTAAACCAGCAGAAAACCGAAATCGAAAAGTTGCAGTCACTAATGGTTAACGACGAAGAAATTATTCAACTACGCACCCGTATCAAAACTGCCGCACTTGCCAAAGTTGAAAACGGAACCCTTACCAGTACCGATTTGGTGCGCGAACTGAATGCCGAAACTCAGGCCAAACTGTCGAAATCGTTGCACGAAATACAATTGCTGATGGCCATTTACAACTTGAAAAACACCGTAAACAATTAAATCAAAATATTATGAGACCATTCATTTTTTTCACCGCAGTGATATTGATGCTTGCTTCGTGCAAAGATAACGGAGAACAATACGATGCTTCGGGCACATTCGAGGCTACCGAAATCATGGTATCGTCGGAGGCCAACGGTAAAATTTTACAGTTCGACGTACAGGAAGGTCAAGTGCTTGAGCAATTGCAAGTAGTTGGCTTTATTGATAGTATGCAACTTCACCTGAAAAAACAACAACTACTGGCAAGCATGAGCGCGTTGAAAGCCCGACGGCCTGAAGTAAGCAAGCAAATTGCCGCCCTAGAACAGCAAATTAAAACGGCCAAAAGCGAAAAACAACGAATAGAGAACCTAGTGAAAGCCAATGCCGCCAACCAAAAATCACTCGACGATGTGAACGCACAAATTGCTGTGCTTGAGAAACAGCTGACAGCCCAAAAATCAACCCTCGACATTTCGAATCGTGGAATTAGCGAAGATCTTGTGTCAATGGAAATTCAAGTTGAACAAATTAACGATCAATTGAATAAGTGCAGGATTTATAGTCCGATTAACGGAACTTTACTTGTGAAGTATGCCGAAGCTGGCGAATTGGCCATGCCTGGCAAAGCACTTTATAAAGTAGCCGATTTAGAAAACATGACCCTCCGCGCCTACATTACATCCGACCAGCTAACTCAACTAAAAATTGGACAAACAGTAAAGATTTATGCCGATTTTGGTGAAGATACACGTGAATACCCTGGTACAGTGAGCTGGATTTCGGGGAAAGCCGAATTTACGCCAAAAACCATTCAAACCAAAAACGAGCGCGAAAACCTGGTTTATGCCGTGAAAATTGCAGTAAAAAACGATGGTTACTTGAAGATTGGGATGTATGGGCAAATAAAAAGATAAATAACCCCCCAGCCCCCTAAAGGGGGGGCGAGGAGCTACCGGATTTGTTGATTAATACATTGAACTTGAGTTAAATGAATGACAATAGCAATACATACTTTGGTCAAGCCATTTGTGTGCGAAATCTTTCAAAGAATTACTTGAAAGGAAAGGGAGGCCGATTCGTCGGACTTGGAAGAGGAATATATGACGAAAAGACTAGCTCTGACATAGCTAAAGAAAGAAAAAACATATTGTTTCCTAGGCAAAAGTCCCCGGCATTTATCCCGCTAAAAGCAGGAGAGAAACGAAGTTCAGCGTTAGCTAATTTAGGGGTAGGTGTTTCTTTTGAAGTTGAGCGAGGCGAGATTTTCGGGATTATTGGCCCCGATGGCGCAGGTAAAACCACTCTTTTTCGCATACTTACCACTTTGTTGCTGGCCGATTCAGGCTCGGCATCTGTTGATGGGTTTGATGTAGTAAAGGATTTTAAGGCCATCAGGAATATTGTTGGCTATATGCCCGGGCGCTTTTCTCTATATCAGGACTTGACTGTTGAAGAAAACCTGAACGTTTTTGCTAAAGTTTTTAAAACCACCATTCACGAGAATTATCACTTAGTTGAAGACATTTACAAGCAGTTGGAACCCTTCAAAAACCGTAGGGCTGGAAAACTATCAGGTGGTATGAAACAGAAATTAGCCTTGTGCTGTGCACTGATCCACAAACCCACAGTGCTTTTTCTCGATGAACCAACTACAGGTGTTGATCCGGTTTCGCGCAAAGAGTTTTGGGAAATGCTGAAACGTCTCAAACAACAAGGCATTACCATTTTGGTATCCACGCCCTACATGGATGAAGCCGCTCTGTGCGACCGAATTGCATTAATTCAACATGGACAATTTTTGAAAATCGACACTCCAAAAAATATTATCGATCAATTTCAAACCAAGTTATGGGCAGTAAAAAGCGAAAACATGTCGAAGCTATTATCCGATTTAAAAAGAAATGATGGCGTAGAAACTTGTTTTGCTTTTGGTGATTGTCACCATATAACCTTAAAACGTGAACAGGAAAATTATAATGAAGTCGTTAATTATTTGACTTGTCTGGGTCATCAAAAGGTTCAAATTGAAAGAATAAAACCAAGCATTGAAGATATTTTTATGGCTTTGGCAAAGAGGGAGGAACGGGCATGAATATCATTGAAGCTTTAGATCTAACCAAAAAATTTGGCACTTTCACAGCAGTTGATCACATTAGTTTCGACGTACAAAAGGGCGAGATATTTGGTTTCCTTGGCGCTAACGGGGCGGGCAAAACCACGGCCATGCGTATGCTCACCGGGCTGAGCAAACCCACATCGGGAAAAGGTGTTGTGGCTGGTTTCGATATTAACACACAGGCCGAACAGATTAAAAAAAACATTGGCTACATGAGCCAAAAATTTGCCCTTTACGAAGATTTGAAAGTATGGGAAAACATCCGTTTATATGCCGGTATTTATGGTGTTCCGAAGAAAGAAATTGAACCACGCACCATGGCTTTACTGCAACAGCTTGGTTTCGAAAAAGAAAAAGACACAATGGTAAAGTCCTTGCCATTGGGGTGGAAACAAAAGCTGGCTTTTTCGGTAGCCATTTTTCACGAGCCCAAAATTGTATTTCTCGACGAACCAACCGGCGGTGTTGACCCTGCTGCACGGCGTAATTTCTGGGAAATGATTTACGAAGCTGCCGATAGGGGCATTACAGTATTTGTTACCACACATTACATGGACGAGGCCGAATATTGCAATAGGGTTTCCATCATGGTAGATGGCCGCATTGATGCACTCGATACACCCAACAACCTGAAACAGCAATTTGGAGCCAAAAGCATGGATGATGTTTTTCACCATTTGGCCCGAAAATCGACCCGCAACGGCGATTAAAAACGAAAAAACAGTTTATTATGAAGCAATTTGCAGCCTTTGTACAGAAAGAGTTTTACCATATTTTGCGCGATCATTGGACCATGATCATTTTACTGGTATTGCCTATATTGATGGTGATTTTATTCGGTTACGGTATTTCGACCGAAGTTAAAAACACCCGTTTTGCAGTACTCGACCCCTCGCGCGATGTGCTTACCCAAGGCATTGTTAACAAGCTGGCCAATAGCGAATACTTTATTTTGGGCGATTACCTCACCAGTAACGACGAGGTTGAAACCTGCTTCACTCATTCCGATTATGGTTTGGTGTTGGTATTTGGCAGCCGTTTTGCTGAACAGGCTATGGAGCCGGGCGGAGCGCAAATTCAACTGATTGCCGACGGGTCGGACCCAAATACAGCATCCATTTTAACCACTTATGCATCAAGCCTGATAACATCATACCAACAAGAAATGATGAAGGGCGAAACACCAAAAATGATGATTGCTCCCGAAGTTAAACTGCTTTACAACCCATCGATGAAAAACTCGTTTAACACGGTGCCCGGCATTATGGGGGTAATAATTATTCTCATTTGTGCCTTAATGACCTCGGTTTCGCTAACACGCGAAAAAGAACACGGAACCATGGAGGTGTTATTGGTTTCGCCTATGCGCCCCATGCTGATCATCTTCTCGAAGGTAATCCCCTATTTTTGTATTTCGTTAGTAAACCTAGCCACCATTTTATTGCTGGCCCATTTCATGCTTGGTGTTCCTATTGTCGGAAGTTTTGGTCTGGTGGTACTCATTTCGCTCATCTATATTTTTGTTTCGTTGGCTTTAGGGCTATTTATCTCTACTGTTGCTGAAAAACAAATTGTGGCTTTGCTTATTTCGGGCGCAGGCTTAATGTTGCCGGTGGTTTACCTCTCGGGCATGATGTTTCCGCTCGAAAGCATGCCCGTGGCTTTACAATGGGTTGCCAATATTATTCCGGCCAAGTGGTTCATAATTGCCATGCGTAATGTAATGATCAAAGGCCTTGGCTTTATGTCGGTGATAAAAGAAATAGCGATACTAACTTTAATGGGAACAATAATTATTATTGCCAGTTTAAAACGGTTTAAAATAAGGTTAGAATAAAAAGAAGTCAATGGTCATTAAGTCAATAGTCATTAGTTATTGGTGTGGAATACAAGATTAATGGAAGAAGGAGACCGGAGAGGGAAGACCGGAGACCGTTTGTTACTAACAACGACAACTATGACAACAACGACAACCTTATAAATTACAAATATTACAACTCTATGTTAATCTACCTACTCGAAAAAGAATTTAAGCAATTTGTCAGGAACAGTTTTCTGCCAAAAATGGTGGTAATGTTGCCTTTGGTCGCCATGCTCATATTTCCGCTCATTGCTAATTTCGAAGTCAAGAACATCAACCTTAGCGTGGTCGATCACGATAAAAGCAGCCAGTCGCAGCACTTGATACAAAAAATTCAATCCTCGGGATATTTCAGGCTTACCAATGTTGCCGACAGCTATAGTGCAGCACTTGAGCAAGTTGAGATTAACAATGCCGATATGCTGATTGAAATACCCATTGGTTTTGAAAAGGAACTGGAAAGTGGACAGGGTACTAAAATATTAATTGCAGCAAATGCCGTAAACGGAGTAAAAGGCGGCCTGGGAAGCTCTTACTTAATGTCCATACTAAACAATTATAGCGGAGACATTATTGCAACAAGACTACCCGTTTCTGCTCAACTGAAAAGCGCAGGGTTTGAGATTATTCCACGTTATTGGTTCAATCCTACACTTAAGTACGTGGTTTTTATGATTCCTGCATTGATGGTGATGGTGTTAGCCATTGTAAGCGGTTTTTTACCTGCCATGAACATTGTTGGCGAAAAGGAGGCAGGAACCATTGAACAAATGAACGTTACGCCTGTAAGCCGCTTGCATTTCATCCTCTCAAAACTTATTCCGTATTGGGTGGTGGGCTTTGTGGTGCTTACCATTGCAATATTAGTTGCGCGTTGGGTTTATGGGTTCAAGCCGCAAGGGAGTATTGGCACCATTTATCTGTTTGCATCGATGTTTATGTTGGCATTTTCGGGTTTTGGGCTTGTTATTTCAAACTATGCCAAAACCATGCAACAGGCTATTTTTATGATCCTCTTTTTCTTGCTAACCTTTATTTTTCTGAGCGGATTTTACACGCCCATCAACAATATGCCCGGTTGGGCAAAAATGTTTAGCAATTTCAGTCCCTTTAAATACATTATCCAAGTTATTAGGTTGGTATATTTAAAAGGAAACAGCTTTGCTGATATGGTGCCCCATTTTTTGGCATTGTGCGGTTTCGCCGTATTTTTTAACGGCTGGGCAGTGCTGAGTTATAGGAAGAAGAGTTGATAGTTAGACAGTTAGGAGCTCCCCAATCATATCCCAAGGCACAACCGCCCCAGCGCCGCGGCTTTGGGCTTGGTTGCCGCCATAAACCAAGTATTTGTCTAGGTTGGGCAATCCCGAGGCTTTTTCAAACCATTCCAAGCCTTTGAACATTTCGGGCATGATGGTAAGGCCTGCCTTTATTTCAACAACTTTAATTTTTGTGCCCAAATCGATCAGCAAATCTACTTCGTGGCCGGCCGAATCACGCCAGAAATAAATATCCTGCGGGTTGTTGGCGTGGTACATCTGCTTCACCATTTCCGAAACCACCAAATTTTCGAATAGATTGCCCTTTACCGGGTGGGTAAGCAATTGTTCGGTATTGCTGATTTTCAACAAATGCAACAATAACCCGGTATCGTAAAAAAACAACTTGGGCGTTTTGACAATGCGCTTGCTGAAATTTTTGTAATATGGGTTAAGCTGAAAAACAATGTAGCTGCTTTCGAGTGCCGATAACCACGATTTTGCCGTGGGTTGCGAAATGCCGCATTCGTTGGCCAGCGAGTTCAGGTTTAGCAATTGTCCGGCACGGGTTGCGCACAAGGCAATGAAATTCTGAAACAAGCGCATATCTTTCACCGCAATCAGTTCGCTTACATCGCGCTGCACATAGGTTTGTATGTAGTTCGAATAGAATATTTTCGAGGGAATGTCGCGGTCGTAAATAGCAGGATAAAACCCCTGGAGCATACTCTGCAAATAATCATTGTTCAACAAACCTTCGGTTGCAAGTTCGTTAATGTCGAAGGGGAATAGCTTGAACATTGCCACCCTTCCGGCTAAACTTTGGGTGATGTTTTCCATTAGGTGAAAGTTTTGCGAACCCGACAAAATAAATTGCCCCATAATGTTACTGTCGTCAACTAGGGTTTGGATGTACGAAAACAAGGACGGAACGCGCTGTACTTCGTCAAAAATCACCTGCTTGTCGTAGAGCTTAAAGAAACCGTTGGGATCGTTTTCGGCAAACTTTCGGGCATCGGGGTTTTCGAGGCTTACATAACGGAAGTCGGAAAACATGGTTTTCAACAGTGTGGTTTTGCCCGATTGACGTGGCCCTGTAACGGCAATAACCGGGTATTTTCCCAGCAGAAAACGTATCGCTTTTGCTATATTTCTTTTTGCAGCCATAAATTACTGTATAACAACGCAAATATACAACTCTATTTTGAAATATCAAGCATTCAACTTTGAAATAACATGTCTTCTACTTTGAATTATCACGTCTTTAACTTTGAAATAACATGACTTCAACTTTGAATTATCACGTCTTTAACTTTGAAATAACATGACTTCAACTTTGAAATAACACAAAGAATATTTAAGCAAAGAACTAAAACTGCAAAACGAATTTGATGCCTAGTTGGAATCTTTATTCTTATCACTAATTTCTAAAATGTTTTACTGCCGGAACGATGCTCGGGACATTAGATTAGGATTTGTCAACGCAGTAGGCAGGGCAGTTTCGGGCAAAACGCGCACCGGGTTTATGTCGATGCCGCCACGGCGGGTGTACATGCAGGCTACCATGAGCTTTTGGGGTGCGAAAATGTCAATAACCCGCTTGAAAACCATCTCGCAAATTTCTTCGTGGAAGTGGTTTTCGTTGCGCAGCGAAACAATGTATTGCAAAAAGCTTTCAGGACTTGGGAGCTTTTTACCTTTCATGTAAATATACAATGAACCCCAGTCGGGCTGATGCGTGATTTTGCAATTGCTGCGCAGTAGGTGGGTGCCCCATTTTATTTCACCACTACAAGAACTCTCCTTTAACAACTCAGGCGATTCGGTGTATGTATTGCACGATAAACTGTCGAAATCAACGAGTTCTTCCAATATTGAATAGTCGTTAAAATCGGAACTTGCAGCTTGTGCTTTGTGGTCGAAAAAGCGAACGCCGACTTCACATTTTAGCAACTGCGTTAAGTCGGTGGTGATGATTTGAATCACCTCCTCAACCCCCTGCGTTTTAGTTTTGCCGTAACGGCTCATATTAAATGAGTTGAAGTACAGTTTCAGCGACTTGCTTTCGACCAAAAACTCGTTGTTGCAGGGGTAGGTAATTTTTAGCAAGCCAACCACCGGGGCGCCTTTTTGGGTCAAGAAACTGAATTCGTAGGCATGCCACACATCAATGCCTTCAAAAGGCAGGTTTTGCTCTTCGATGTTGTATTGCCCGCGGTTTAAATGGCGCGGCACAGCCACCAGTACCGATGGGTCGTATTGCTGCGGGTAGGCACTTTGTCGCCCTAAATGTGTTGCTTCTATGGTCATTCGTTTTTCAGAATTATTCTTTCCACTTCGCCCAAAATACTTTCAATGTCAGGTTCATTGCATCCAATTACATTTTGGGGCAAATGTTTATGATGAGGAAACGTTGAAATGTCAGGAAAATGTTTGGCATTATCGTATCGGAAAATCAAGTTGTTGTTGAACGAACGATAATGGTATCTGTATTTTATTTTTTCTGGGATTTCCGTACTTTTCACCTCGCTGAACTCAAGGATGCTGTCGTCAATGAATATTATTTGTCCATCAATAAATCCTTTTTCGTCACTATATGTTTTATCAACAACAGAATACTCTTCAACAATGTGGTTGTAGGCATCAATTTTTGCTCTTATGTCTGCAAAATAATTCTGAATCATGATAGTTGATTGAGTTTATGCTTGCTTTCCTGTTGCATTTCGTAAACTCCCGCCCATATCATGTAATCTTTTTCATCGGCCAGCTCTCCGGATTCAAATTTCTGATAAAAAGCAGCACTTGACATGTCGTATTTCTTTTCAAAATCGTTCAGGTCTATTTGCATTTTTGCAATTTCACGTTTTAACTTCTTTTTATGATAATCAATAAACTTTTCGAACAGCAAGTCTTTACTGCCAAATGATTTAATATATTGATTAAGTTTATTTGCTGTTTCTGATTTTAAGTCGAGTGTAATTTGTGACATAGCATATTTTGTTGATGAATCACTGATATAAAATTACATCATTTTGGCGAAATAAGAAAACCTTACACGCCGGCTACCCCATTGAAGTAGTTAATTTGCAGGCGCGGACTGTAACGCCAGCCTCGTTCAATGGCGGCTTCGATGGTTACCAGCCTGGTTTGCCGTAATTCTTCGGGGGTGCTCCCCAGTGGCATCAGTACAATATCGTCGGGTTTCCAGCCGGTT
>DAOSWJ010000082.1:0-10979 GCA_035380005.1 Prolixibacteraceae bacterium
ATGCTTCGTCGCCAAAAACACCTGTTGAACTTGTAATGCTTTCGTCGCCCCATATCCTTACATCTTGTGGGCTGATGCGTACTTTCAAGTTTTCGCTGTTGTAAGCGAACAACAATCGTGTGCGTTGATGCATAAATGCTGCTGGAACTACATTGTTGGGTATAACTTTCTGATACCCGTTGCGTATTTCAAAACGGTTGCGAATATTTGCATCGACAGTAAACTGTGCAAAAAGCGACTGTTGTGCAAGAAAAATAAAAAATAATATCAATGTTAAAGATAGATGATTCTTATTCATGGTAATGATTTTGGTTTATAGAGTTACACAATTTAGAAAACTTTTTATTGGAAATCTGTTTTAATTGCCATCAATTAAATATTGCCTTAAACTTTCGGTTTTAGGGTTTTTGAAAATAACATCGGGGTGCCCCTGTTCAATAATTTCGCCATAATACATAAAAACAACATGATCAGCCAAGCGTTTGGCCTGGCGCAAAATATGGGTGACCAAAATAATGGTATAATTCGATTTGATGTTTTGAAAAAGTGTTTCGATGGTTTTGCTCGAAACCGGATCGAGTGCAGAGGTGGGTTCATCGGCCAGAATGATTTGTGGTTTAACCGCAAGCCCTCTGGCCAAACACAGCCTTTGTTGCTGGCCAATTGAAAGATTATTGGCAGGGGTGTGCAAGCGATCTTTCACTTCGTCCCAAAGACCAACTTCACGCAAATTTTTTTCAACGTTGTGTTCAATTAGTTGTTTGTTCTTTATTCCTTTAAGCTTTAGTCCATAAGCTACATTTTTGTAAATCGACATGGGTAAAGGGAACGGCCTTTGCGATAGAAGCCCCATTTTTTGCCTTATGTCGGCAACATTGTGCGATGTGTTTAAAATGTCATCGTCGTTAATTATAATACTGCCATCTACATGTAATTCGGGGTACAAGTCGGTTAGTCGGTTCATGCTTTTTAGCAGTGTTGTTTTGCCGCAGCCCGATGGTCCCAATAATACAGTTATTTTGTTTTGCGGTATTTTTAGGTTGATGTTTTTGAGTATTTGGTTTTTATGCGCAAAAACATTCAAATTATTTATTTCAATGGCCGGTTTATTTATAGGTTTATGGTTGATTGTTTGTTCTGGTTTAAGCATCATATCTTTGTCGAGTAGTAGTTCCATGGTATTCATTTTATAATTGATTTAGCTTGTTTTTTAGAAATTGCTCGAGCCGAAAGACTAACCAAAAGTACAATGAAAGTTAGAATTAATGCAGCGGCATAAGCACGTTCCCTTACTTCGGGTATAGGAGATCCCAGTTGAAAAAAAATGGCCAAGGGCAGGGTAGCGGCGGGTTCGTCGAGTGTAGTTGGTATGCGGTCGGTGTAACCTGCTGTAAAAAGAACCGAAGCAGCATCGCCAATTCCCCGGCCAAAAGCCAATAAAACAGCAGTAACCAGCCCCGGAAAGCCTTGTTTTATTAGCACCCTGAAAGCCATTTCGGTTTTTGTTGCGCCCATTGCCAAAACCGATTCATGCAAAACCATTGGAATGTTACAAAGCACCTCGTCGAAAGTACGTATTACAATTGGTGTAACCAGTAAGGCTACTGTTATAATGCCCGCAAGCAGCGAAGCAGTCAAACCCAGGTAAAGCATTAATGCAAAGCCAAAAGCGCCGTAAACAATCGATGGGATGCCCCAAAGTGCATCGAGTACGTACCTGATTGTATTTTGTGCGCGTTTGTGCCGGTTTAGTTGGGTGTTTAAGAATAAGGCCGATGGTATTCCTACTAACATCGAAAGCAAAGTGGCTCCAAAAGCAATATAAAAAGAACCGGCAATGGCATTAAGTACACCTCCTTCGCCACCATAATAATAGCCTCCTTTGGGCGTTTTAAAAATCATGTCGAGTGAAAGTGCGTTAAATCCTTTGATGAAAATAATAAGTACAATGAAGCCCAAAAGTAATATGAGTGAATAAGTGGCGAACGCTGATAGCCACTTCATTGCTTTTTCTTCGATTGTTTTGGATCGCTTCATAATATCTGGGTTTTGTAAATTATAAACCTAAAAATAAGGTTGATAGCCAGTATGATAACCAACAATAGCAGGGCGGCAAACATAAGTGCCGAGTCGTACATGGGTATCGATAGCATTTCGCCGTAATTGTTTGCAATTAAGGCTGGGAGCGGATAGCCCGGTTTGAATGGATTTACACTAATGTTTATCATGTTGCCAACCACCATCAAAACGGCCATGGTTTCGCCAAATGCTTTGGCCATGCCAAGTCCAAAAGCCGAAAAAATACCGGGAATGCTTCCTTTTAAAACCACATGCTTAACCGATTCCCATAAAGTGGCACCCAACGATAGTGATGCTTCTTTTAAACCTGTGGGTATGGTGTTGAAAATATCAATTAACATATTTAGCATGTATGGAATGCACATGATTGCCAATACAACGCCACCGGCAAGTATTGAGTATCCGGTGGTGCTCACCCCAAACAGCGGTGCCAAATGCTTGCCTATAAACGGAACAACAATAATTACTCCCCACACACCGTAAATAACCGAAGGCAAACTGGCTAATATGTCAATTACCGGATGCATTATGTTAATCAGTTTTTTTGATGCAAACTGTGTAAGGTAAATGGCTGCAAAAAGGCATACCGGAGCCGAAAAAACAAACGATAATAATGTAACGTACAACGAACTCGAAATAAACGGCCAAAAGCCAAAGTGCCCCGATAATGGCTTCCATTCGGCACTGGTAAGCAATTCGCCCATAGCATGGCTCCCAATTAACGGTGCCGATTTGTAATACAATGCAAGGCCAATAATTACAGGCAGCACCAATATAAACGACAAGGATAAAATCATCCATGTACTGCTTGTTTTATGGGCTATTTTTCTTCGTAAAAGCATTATTGGTTGTTCAGTTGGTTCAAATAATTTTCAATAACATTGTTGTTAAGTTTTACATAACCTGCTTCTTCAACATATTGTTGTCCGCTTGTTAAAGTCCATTTTATAAAGTCGATAACAGCCTTTTTTTGTGGTTTGCCTTTCGAAATAAGAAACAATTCACGTGCGGGTGGCGATGGGTAAACACCGTTGGCTATGGCACTTAAAATTGATTCGAAAGTATCGTAGAAAGCCTCTTCGCTATCTATTTGGCCATTGTTGTTTAAGTCGATGGGGCAAACCTCAATACCAGGTCTTTTAAAACCGGTTTTAATATCGTATATGAAAATGGTATTATTGAATCCCATGCCAAGTTTATCGTTTATAACAGCATCGGCTAAACCCGGATCGCCAAAAATACCAACACCAAGCAGATCTTCTTGCTTTCCGTTAAGGTAAAGTGCCCAAGTTCCGGCTGCTCCACATGCATCGGAGCGTGAATATAGGTTTATTGGGTGTTGCTCGGATTTATTTAGTAGCGCATTCCAGCTTTTTGCATTGCCTTTAATGTAAATCGAAATCAGTTCGTCACGTGTCAATCCCCTTTTTTTAATTTCTTCGATATAAGGGTTTTCGGCGTTTATGGTTGGCAACACTGCATCGATTGTTACGCCGGCCCACCAAACACCTTGTTCGATTTCCTCGGGAGTAATTTCGCGCGAAAACATGCCCAATTCAACAGCACCCGAAAGTACATCGGCCATGCCTTTGCCGGCACCGCCTGCCGAAATGTTAAACCGAACTTCGGGATGCTCTTTTTGGTAGGCTTCGGCCCAAGTAATAACCAGCGGATAGAGTGCAAATGCACCCGAAATGTTAATGGTGTTGTCTTTCTTTTTCTGACTGCTGCACGAGTTGAACAGGAGCAGTGCAATTAAACAATTATAAAGCAGGTATTTCATTTTTATTATCGATTTAAATTTAAGGCAAATCTAAATCGATATTTTTTTTTGGTAAACCGCTAAAAAACGTAAACTAACCGTACGTATTTATACTTATTGCGAATATTTTTTGTGATATTTAAATTAATTGAATCAAATAATATGTATTCTATTTCATAAAATATGTATATGTGTTGTATTGGGTTACAAAAAAAATGTGATTTATTTTGTAATGAATTACAAAATATCAGGATTATACAGCAAAAATACATATTTTGGACTGTGGAAATGTTGAAGGTACAATGCCTTCAAGACAATTGCGTCTTATTCAAGCATGGATTGAAATACACCGTGATGAGTTATTGGCAAATTGGAATTTATGCCAGAATGGTGAGAAGCCTTTTCAAATTGACCCTTTAAGGTAATTAGTTATGTATTATGCAGTTAGAAAAGTAATACCACAAGATAATTTTTTTCTTCTTCTTGTTTTTGAAAATGGAGAGAAAAGAAAATTTGATATGAAACCTTATCTTGATTTGGGAATTTTTAAGGAATTAAATGATTTAAATGTTTTCAATTCTGTTAAAGTAAGTTTCGATTCTATCGAGTGGGATAATGAAGCAGATATAGATCCCGAGGTTTTATATGAAAAAAGTTTTAAGATTGATTAATAAGTCTGGCCATTGTTATCTACACTTCAACCACACCGTTTTTTATGGCATACATTACAAGCCCGGCTGTATTTTTTGTATTGGTTTTCGATAGCAGGTTTTCGCGGTGCTTGTCAACAGTGCGTTTGCTAATGTTTAATATATCAGCAATTTCGTTGTTTGAGAAGCCTTTGCATATTTGATAAAGTACTTCAATTTCGCGCTCGCTTAATTCGCTATGTTGAGCAGGTTGCTTTTTGCGGTTAATGCTGTTGAGTATTACGCTGAGTATTTCTTGCGAAAAATAGTTTTTTCCATCCATAATGTGTTTAATCGATGCTTCAACATCGTCCATGCCTGAATTTTTAAGGATAAAACCCTTTGCTCCGGCGCCAATCATTTGCGAATAAAAATCTTCGTCGCAATACATCGAAAGCGCAATAATATTGGTGTTTGGATATTTTTCAACAACATAGCGGCTTGCTTCAATGCCATTGGTGCCAGGCAAATCAATATCCATAAAAATAATATCTGGGCTAACAAATTCTAAAATCTTGTACAATTCGCTTACATTCGATGCTTCAAAAACTTCTTTCACATAATCGAGGTTATCGAGCAAAAGATGCAAGCCTTCGCGAAACAATTGGTGGTCGTCGACCAAAACAATAGTTAATTTTTCCATTTTTATTCTGAAATGTTAATTGCTATGACAATGCGGATACCTTCGCCGGGTTCCGAAAACAACTCAAATTCACCGTTTATCGATTTTATTCGGGTTTGGATATTGGAAAATCCCATGCCTTTTTCCGAAATAAAATTAGTATTTCTTTTAAACCCAATGCCATCGTCGATATACTTGATTGTTAATATGTTTTGTTGGTTTTCTTCCATTTCGATATAGCAGTTTTTTGCACGGGCATGTTGTAAGGTGTTAGTAATCAGTTCGCAAATTACCCTGTATAATACCACTTCAATATTGTAAGCATACCGTTTGCCCTCAATATTACCGCTCAACTTTATTTGTGTTGAATGTATGGTTTTTATTTTTGATATGAATGATTTAACCGCTTTGTACAAACCAAAACTATTTAAAACATGTGGGCTAAGTTTGTTCGAAATTTCTTTAATTGTTGAAATCGATTCGTCAATCAGCTTTTCGGCATTTGCAATTACTTTGTCGTTGTTGTTGCTTTTGCTGCGGGTGGCCGATATGGCCATTTTAACCGACGAAAGTAAGGGGCCCAGCCCATCGTGCAGTTCTTTTGAGAAATGTTGCCGTTCGCTTTCTTCGGTGCGGATAATGGCTGAAAGAATACGGGATTCATTTTCTTTTCGAAGCTCATCGAACCTGCGTTGTAAGTTGAATATTCGCCTTACAAAAGCCAGGCTTATTAACATTAGTAACGATATTACAACACTTACCCAACTACTTAGTAAATCGGTTGAAATGTGAAAATTAAGCCCGAATATTTTTTCAATGTCGAAAACCCTTCTGAAGGCCATTAACAAGAAACCAAGCGATATTAGCCACCAGGCAATATTGGCACGTGTTCGTCTTATTAGCGATAAGGCAATTATAGCAGCTCCAAATTGAAGGATGACCGAAAGAATAAGTGCAATTTTTATGGCCATTGCAATAGATTTTTGTGCGAAGTTAATGAAAAATAATATTTTTGCTGTATGCCGTCACCCTTAATGCAGGATATCAAATTTTTGACAGGGGTAGGTCCTAAAAGGGCTGAACTTTTGTATAGCGAATTGGGAGTTAATACCTTTCACGACCTGCTTTACTATTTTCCATATAAATATGTCGATCGTACAAAATTTTATACCATACGCGAGATTAACGGCAATATGCCTTATGTTCAGGTTATTGGAAAAATTGTCTCGTTCGAAAAGGTGGGCGAGGGATCTAAGACCCGTCTTTCGGCTGTATTTGCCGATAAAACAGGTACCCTTGAGCTAATTTGGTTCAAAGGTATAAAATGGGTGATGCAAAATGTGCAAAAAAACAAAGCTTACATACTTTTTGGAAAGCCTTCGTTGTTTAGTGGCCGTTTGAACATTGTACATCCCGAACTTGATGAAATTACCGATGCCGAAGAAAAAGTAACAGGTTCGATACAAGCCTTTTACAACACCAGCGAAAAAATGAAGAAAAACTACCTTTCGTCAAAAGGGGTTTTAAAACTTCAGGCAAATTTGATGCATGCTGTTCGTAACAGTATTTCAGAAACATTACCGTCGTGGTTTACAGCTAAATATAAAATGATGCCTTTGCCCGAGGCACTTAAAGCTATTCATTTCCCCGAAAATGTCGATCAGTTGCGAAAGGCGCAGTACCGGCTTAAACTCGAAGAACTTTTTTATATTCAGCTTAAAATTTTAAGTCTAAAATCGAACAGGTCGCAAAAATTCAGGGGGCATGTTTTTGGTGTAATTGGTGAATATTTTAACCGTTTTTTTCACGAGTGTTTGCCATTTGAAATGACTGGCGCTCAAAAAAAAGTGATACGCGAAATTCGCAAAGATGTTGCATCGGGCAAGCAAATGAACCGTTTATTACAAGGCGATGTGGGGAGCGGTAAAACATTGGTTGCCCTAATGTGCATGCTAATGGCAATCGACAATGGTACACAAGCCTGTTTAATGGCACCTACCGAAATATTGGCCATTCAGCATTATCAAACCTTATCGAAAATGCTTGAGCCTTTGGGCTTAAATGTGAAATTGCTAAAGGGATCGACAAAAACCAAGGAAAGGCGTGTTATTCATGAAGAACTGATTGACGGATCGGTAAATATTTTGGTGGGAACACATGCTCTGATTGAAAGCAAAGTGGTTTTCCAAAATCTAGGTTTTGTGGTTATCGACGAGCAACATCGTTTTGGGGTTGCTCAACGTGCCAAACTTTGGAACAAAAATACCGTTCCTCCCCATGTGTTAGTGATGACTGCTACGCCCATACCCCGTACTTTGGCTATGACTGTATATGGCGACCTCGATGTGTCGGTAATTGACGAATTGCCCCCAGGACGAAAGCCTATAAAAACGCTGCATTTTTACGATAGCAAACGTAAACAGGTTTTTCAGTTCCTACGTGAAGAAATAAATCGTGGAAGGCAAGTTTATATTGTTTATCCGTTAATTGAGGAGTCGGAAAAGCTCGATTTGAAGAATTTGCAACAGGGCTACGAAACAGTAAAAAAAGTATTTCCCGATCTTAAGGTTAGTATGGTACATGGCCGTTTAAGCGCGCAAGATAAAGATGAAGAAATGCGCCGTTTTAAGAACCACGAAACACAAATAATGGTTTCGACAACTGTTATCGAGGTGGGGGTTGATGTGCCCAATGCCAGTGTTATGGTAATTGAAAGTGCCGAGCGTTTTGGCTTGTCGCAGTTGCACCAGTTAAGGGGAAGGGTAGGGCGCGGTGCCGAACAGTCGTACTGCATTTTAATGTCGAGTTATAAATTGTCGAAAGAAAGCACCATAAGGCTCGAAACAATGGTGCGTACCAACGATGGTTTTGAAATTGCCGAAACCGATTTAAAATTGCGTGGCCCCGGCGATATTGAAGGCACTCAACAAAGCGGACTGGGTCTTAACCTGCGCATAGCCAATATTAGCCGCGATGGCGAATTGCTTCAATTTGCCCGCAACATTGCGAGTGATATTATTGATGCCGATGCTGCTCTGCAAAACGACGACAATACAATGTTCAAAAAACAATTATTGAAAATGAAAAATACACAGTTTAACTGGAGCGTAATTAGTTAAACCAAGGTGCGATTACCTCTTGTTCAATTTATTGGTGATCTTTTCTTCCAGCTCATCGGCATCGATTTCATCATCCGACTTTAGGTTGCAAATCATAAGGCCGGCTCTTTTAATAAGGTAGTAAGCCAAAGCAAGCGCAATAATCAAAACGCCAATTCCAATGGTCAGTTCACCACTCAACTCTTCAATTTTTAATACAACAACCTTTCGTGCCAGAGCAATAATGGCCACTAATACTACCACTTCGACATGTACTACGCTTTCTTTAAGGTAAACTTTTATTGTGTCGAGCAGTTCAATGCCAATTAAAACAAGCAGGAATATGCCGAATAGATCCATTAACCGGTCGAGGTTAATTAGCAAATAGTTCGATTCCAGAATGTTAATCACTAGGTAATAGCCCAATTCAATGGTGGCCAGTACCAAAATACCGGCCATCATTATAATTAGGGCGTATATGATTAAACGTTCAACCTGTTTTGCTAATTTGTTAATTACCGGCTTCATGATCAGTGTTTTATCGTTTTATAGCTTTGAAAGCTTGCTCATTAACATGTGATCGGCCAAAACCAAAGCAGCCATGCTTTCAACAATTGGAACTGCGCGTGGCAAAACGCAGGGATCGTGCCTTCCTTTTGGGTTAACGGTTGTTGCATTCAATTCTTTGTCGATTGTTTTTTGTTCTTTCAACAAAGTAGCAATAGGTTTAAAAGCAACTTTAAAATAAATATCCTGCCCGTTAGATATGCCTCCTTGAATGCCACCCGAATGGTTGGTAAGGGTTTTAACCTGTCCATTTTCATTAGTGAAAATATCGTTGTGCTGGCTACCGCTTAATTTGGTTCCTTCGAAACCCGATCCGTATTCAAAGCCCTTAACAGCATTTATGCCCAACATGGCAAAACCAAGGTCGGCATGTAGTTTATTGAATACCGGAGCTCCCCAACCAACGGGTACACCTTTAACAAGGCACGAGATGGTTCCGCCAACTGTGTCGTGATCTCGCCCGGCTGCTTCAATACGTGTGATCATTTTCTCGGCAACTTGAGAGTCGGGGCAACGTACAATGTTGTTTTCGGTACTTGCTAAGTCGAGCTCGTTATAGGGTTTGTCGAGTTCAATTTCACCAACACTGTGCACATAAGCTTGTATGGCTATTCCGGCTTGTTTAAGTAATAGTTTTGCAATAGCACCGGCTGCAACCCTGGCAATGGTTTCGCGTGCCGACGAACGGCCGCCGCCCCTGTGGTCGCGAATACCATATTTTTGTTGATAGGTATAATCGGCGTGCGAAGGACGGAAAACATTTTTTAGGTCGTTGTAATCGTTCGAGTGTTGGTCCTTGTTCTTTATAAAGAAACCAATGGGCGTGCCTGTTGTTTTTCCTTCAAAAACTCCCGAAAAAATTTCAATTGTATCGGTTTCGTTGCGTTGTGTGGTTATTTTCGATTGGCCTGGTTTCCGACGCTCGAGTTCATTTTGTACAAAATCGATATCGATGTCGAGCCCTGCTGGGCAGCCGTCAATAATGCCACCAATGCCCGCTCCATGCGATTCACCGTAGGTTGTTAGCCTGAATAGTTGTCCAAAAGTATTCATCAAAAATTATTTTAGCAACCGCAACCTGAACCACAACTACCGTCGTCGCAACCATGATCGTGCGATCCGCATCCGCCTGAACCGCATCCACAACCCATGCTTGGAGCCAATTCTTCTTCGGTAGCTTCGCGTACTTCAATAATATTTCCTGTAAAATGCAGGTCCATACCAGCCAAGGGATGGTTGAAATCCATGGTAAGGGTTTCTTCGTCAACACTTACAATAGTACCGTTCATGCGTTGTCCGTTCGATGTTTGCATAGGTATTTGTGCGCCAATGGCAAAACGATCTTCGTCGAATACACCGTCAACAACAAATATTTCCTTGCTTAAATCAACAATAGCATTTTCGTCAATTTCGCCGTATGCGTCGCTTGCTTTGAGTTGCATCTCAAAATTGTCGCCTTGATTTAGGCCAGCAAGGTTCGATTCAAACATGGGCAGCATTGTGCCAATTCCGAATACAAATTGAAGCGGTGTTTCGGGTGTAGTTTGTTCAATAATTTCACCTTCGTTATTGTTCGACCTTAGCGTGTAGCTAAGTTTTACCATTTTATTAATTGATACAGTCATTATTTATTTGATTTTAAATTTAAAAATGCAAAGTTAACTATTTTGATGGGTGTAACAATTATTGGCTGTATTGGTTTAACGGCTAGCTAAAAAGTTAACGCAATTTTATTAAAATTTGTTGATTGGTTTAGCCGTGCTTATTTGTGAGTCGGGAATGGTAAAGAAGAATGTGGTTCCTTTGTTTTCTTCGCTTTCGACCCAAATTTTGCCCCTGTGTTTTTCAACCATGTCTTTACAAAGCAATAATCCTAAACCTGTGCTGGGTTCGTTATTGGTTCCGTTGCGGTTCACTTTTTCATCAATTTTGAAAAGCTTTTCTTTTAAGCTTGTAGGAATACCAATACCTTCGTCGCTAACCGAAAAGAGTGTTGAGTTATCGCTGCTTCGGATATCGATATCGATTTTGCTGTTTGGGTTCGAGAATTTGATTGCATTGGTAACCAGATTGCGCATAATTGTGCGCAGCATGTTTATGTCGGCAAAAATTGTTTTTTGGGTTAAGACGTTAATGTTGAGTTTTATTTTTTTATTGTCGGC
>DAOSWJ010000083.1:0-10977 GCA_035380005.1 Prolixibacteraceae bacterium
CCCACAAGCCGTTTACCAAACCTTTTTCTTTTAAGGTATCTACATCGAATGTTTTTAGAAAATGGTGAAGGTTGTCGGCAACTGTTTCGGTTTTGGATACTTGTTTGGTGGTGATTGTTGAATTGGGTAATTTACACGAGATGATGCCATGGTTTACTTCGAAAGTAGCAATTTCGTCGAAGCAGATGTAGCTCATACTATTGCTTGACCCATGGTAGTCGCTACTTTCGAGCAACAAAGTGTTGGGAAAGCGGTCGCGCATTTTTAAGTAAACGCTTACCGGTGTAATCAGGTCGGCTACCGTGCCCGATAGCTTGGTAATGTTGGTGTTAATTTTTATTGTCTCCCTATCCCGATGCTTATCGGTACTATGGTTTGAACTTTTTGAGATGTTGGTTGTGCTCATATTTTTTTAGTATTTCTTGTTTCTAATAATTTATTTCTCAGTTATTTTTTCCCACTTATTTCTCCCTTTGGGGGAGGTTAGGAGGGGCGGTAAAAGAAAAAAGGCTTGTCGGAAGTTCCGACAAGCCTTAAATATCTTTTCACTATTATACATGAGTAGCCTGCTCAACTTCCGATTGAAAATCCGATGCTGTGCCACCACCAAGTATTAACAGTTAATGTGTTCATTTTTTGTTTTTATTATTTGATGCAAATAAAGTAATACATTTTAATATTTCAAAGCAATGGCACTAAAAAAGTGATAAATTTTAAATTTTCGTCATTTATATTATACAATGTTCCGCAAATATGATTACGGAGTGTGATACTCTCTAGTTGTGAAGCACCGAGGTCAAAGCAGACTGTAAAAACTTGATTATCTGTAACGAGAATACAATTAATTATGTTTTGATGTTCCCATGCATTAAAAAGAAAATATCCTGCAAAAAACAAAATGTCGTTTATAGATTTGTATCTTCGGTGAAAATTCAAAATAATGACGGAATCATATATCAAGATATACCAATCAGAGGACGGAAAAGCAGAAATAAATGTTCAGCTTTATAATGACACAGTATGGTTGAGTTTGAATCAAATGGTCGATTTATTTGAACGTGATAAGTCTGTAGTTTCGAGGCATATAAATAATATTTACAAAGAGAAAGAATTGCTTAAAGAAGCAACTGTTGCAAAATATGCAACAGTTCAAAAAGAAGGTGACCGTGAAGTTGAAAGGGAGATTGATTATTTTAATTTGGATGTAATTATATCAGTTGGATTTAGAATTAAATCAAAACGAGGAACTCAATTCCGGATATGGGCAAATAATATACTGAAAGAGTATCTTTTAAAAGGTTATGCCTTAGATAGAAAACGACTTGCGCAACAAAATGAGCAACTTAAAGAATTACAGGGTTCAGTTAAAATATTAGGTAATGTATTAAACAATAAAGCCTTGACAAGTGATGAAAGTATTGGATTACTAAAAATCATTTCGGATTATGCTTATGCATTGGATATTTTAGACCAATATGATTATCAGAAACTTGAAATAAAAGACACTTCAGGAAAAGAAAAATATCAGCTGACCTATGAAGAAGCAATTTACCAAATACGGCTTGTGAAAAAAGCACATGGAAACAGCAATTTATTCGGGAATGAAAAAGACGATTCTTTTAAAAGTTCAATAGCAACGATATATCAAACATTTGAAGGAGAAGATTTGTATCAAAGTATTGAAGAGAAAGCTGCTAATTTGCTTTATTTTATAACAAAGAATCATTCCTTCTCTGACGGTAATAAGCGGATAGCTGCATTTTTATTCTTATATTTTTTGGAAAGAAATGGAGTCTTGTTTGACGAAAATGGAAATAAACGAATTGCAGATAATACTTTGGTTGCATTAACTCTGATGATAGCAGTGAGCAAACCTGATGAGAAGGACACAATGACAAAAGTAATTGTGAATCTGATAAATAAGAATAATTATTTGTTATATTAAAACTAAAAGTATTTATATTCAGATTGCTCAACGTAGTATTTGGAGTTCGTTTTTAAGAAGTTACTAAAAAAAAGGTATCAATATTTTGGTAAAAATGTCGAAGAATTACTGGGTATATTAAAAAAAACATCAACTGTCAATAATCCGTCAACATTCATATTCAATATTTAGTAACTATTCTTTGTATGCGATAATTTGCTCATTGTTAGCATTATTCCTACTTAATAATTACTTCTATTGTTTGACTTTTCGCTAATTAGCCATTGTTTAAGCCGCTTTCGATTACTTATGACAGAATTTCGACCAGTGTGTCATTAGCTACTGCTGAACTTCGTTCCCGACGTGAGGAGGAACCCCATGTTTTATGCTGGGGACCCTTCGACATCCCGATAGCTACAAACATAAAGGCTATCGGGACAGGGTGACACACTTTAGATTTTACTGTCATCTCCGCATTATGCTTAATTTTTTTGAGTGAACTCTGCTAATGACATAATGACCAGTGACTTATTTTCTGTTTTTGTATGCTCTCTTCTTTCTTCCGTCTTCCGTCTTCTGTCTTCCTACCCATTAAATGGCAACTCAATATAAAATTTGGAACCTTTGTCTTCTTCCGTTTCGAAGCTGATTTTTCCACCAAGCAAATGAACAATCGATTGGGTTAAAGTTAAGCCTAAACCAGTGCCTTCGCTCAGTGGGTTGACTTGATAGAAACGGTTAAATATTTTTTCTTTGCTGGCTTCGGGTATTCCTGTGCCTGTATCTTTAACGTAGAAAATAAGCTTTTTATCAACCGGATTTACAAAATAGCCCAGTTCAATTTCACCTTCATTTGTAAACTTAAATGCATTGCTCAACAAACTGTTCAATGCTTTTTCGAGTTGCGAAGCATCGGTTTCGATAATATCCTTGCCAGCGGGGAGCATGGTGTTAAGTTCGAATTTAATTTTTCGGGTTTTGTCGTTAGCTTTATAGTACTCGGCTAAATTGGCAATAATTTTATTTACTGCACATGGCTTCATCTCAATGTCAAGTTGGTGCGCATCAATTTTAGCCATATTGATCATGTCGTCAATTAAGCGTAAAACCTGTTCGGTGTCGTTACGAATTATTCCAATGAAATTGTTTTTTTGTTCTGCATCGAGTTCTTCTTCGCTTAACAGGTTTGCAAAACCTACTATTGTGTTTAGTGGAGTTCGTATTTTGTGACTCATGTTGCCCAAATACGACGATTTCATACGATCCGACTCTTCGGCTTTTTCTTTAGCTTTAATCAATTCTTGTTGAACCATAATGCGTTCGGTAATATCGTCGATTAAGCCAATGAGTTGTTTTGGTTGGTGGTTTTCGTCGCGGCGGGTAATCAGTATTGAAACATTTATCCAAACATTGCCCCGTTCGGGGTGCTTAACCCTGAATTCGGCAACCATCGTGTTTTTGGCTCCTTTCATTACCGATTCCATTTTTGTACTCAATGTTTTTAAATCCGATTCATGAATATTGTTGATGAAGTTATCCAAATTTTTATTGGATTTGCCTTCAACAATAAAATGCCAATCGTCGTCAATAATAATTTTGTCGGTAGTAAAATCGTATTCACAGAATGCCAATCCTGAGTTTTGAACAGCCAAGCTAAGTTTTTTCTTTTCTTCCTGAAGTTTATCTTGCAACGACTTAATTTCGCTCAAATCAACAAAAGTGTTCATAATTACAGGGCTGCCATCCATCATCATTTTGGTCGCAGTTCGTAAAACAGGTATTTCTTGCCCTTTAGAGTTGATAAGAGTACTTTCGAAGCCTTCAGTAGTCTCGGGTATTTCTTTTAAAGATGATAAGAAACTGTTGGTAACATTTCCCAACACTGCATCATCGGGAGCATCGATAAGTTGACAAGCATAAGGGTTGGTTGTTAAAATAATGCCGGATGAAGCATTTGAAATAATAATACCTACTTGAGCTTTTTCGAGTATGTAACGTTTTATGCTTTCACTAGCTTCCAATTCGTCGGTTTTTTTATGGTAATCGGCAATCATGCGTGCAACTTCGCCCAACTCGGTGCTCGATTTGGTAAGTGGTTGAATATCGTTTGAATCGCCTTTTTGTAACGAGGAAGAAATACGTTTCAGTGGCGATATTACCCAGTTGATCAAAAAGAAAATAAGAAATAGTACAATTACCGATAACGACCCGATGAGAAACCATTTGTCGGTTGCGCTGGTGCGGTCCCACAATGAAAGGAAAGGGAGGTGAAGTTCAATGTTCAATAATGCGACTGTTTTTTCGTCGTAATTGTTTAAGTCGCGAACTATGCGTATGGTCTGGCTACTTATTTCCGGTAGCGTTTCGTTATTTTGGTATACTGTAATATCCGAATTATTAATACTTGAGGTGTAATGGTCAATCCATTGATTGTCGAGTTCGGAGGCCATAATTAAATAACCTGCTAGCGAGCGGTCACTTTCAATAATTTGTTCGGCATGGCAGTATAACGCTTTGCCATCCGATACTGAGTAAAACGATTGGATACCTGGTTTTGCTGTAAAATCTTTGAGTTTTTCGAATGGGATGCCAACATCGGTTTGGTTTATATTGCCCATTGTTTTAAAGTAGAATAGTGTATTGTCGGGTTTAACAAACCATATTGCATCGGCATTGCTGTATTGCAAAATGTCGGTGTGAAGATTGTATTCAACGTAACCCGGATCGGGGGTGTTTTCTTGCAAAAACAAGGCAGTTGATTGATCGGAAACAACGCCCGACATGTACCCGCAAAAACCCGAACCGTAAAAATCGGGCTGAAGCATTTTGTCAACCTGAACATCGTATTCACTTTTAATTGAGTTTTTGATGAGCTCGAACTCGTTAACCGCTTTTATCTGGAAAAGGGCAACACCTGCAAAAACTATTGCCAATATGGCTATAATCAACCAAATAAAACGTGAAAGAAGTTTCATAGTTATTCTGCTTAATAATTAAGTTCAAAAATTACAAAATATTTTATTGAAATGCCCACTAATAGGGAAACTATTTTTGGTAAATATACTATTTTGCTATTTGTAACAGATTATTGATTGTTGAAAATATAAGCACGTTTACTCAAATTTAGTTACTTGCACTGGGTTGAAAACAAAAAAGGTTGCCGTTAAAATACGACAACCTTTTATAAATATAGTTCGTGATATTAATTTAAGCCTCTGTTTTTGAGTAAAGGTTCAATCAATGGTTCTTTACCCCTGAACTTAACATACATGGCCATTGCATCGCCTGTGCCTCCTTTCGAGAGAATGTTTTCGCGGAACGATGCTGCAATTTCTTTGTTGAAAATATCGCCCGATTCTACAAACGATTCAAATGCATCGGCATCGAGTACTTCGGCCCAAATATAGCTGTAATAACCAGCAGAATAGCCTCCCGACCAAATGTGGTTAAAATAGGTCGATTTGTAACGGGGAATGATTTCGTCGATGAGGCCAATTTTATTCATACTTTCGGTTTCAAACGCTTCAACATCGATGTTTTGGGTGTTGCTTGTTGTGTGGTAATCCATATCGAGAAACGATGCAGCCAAATATTCAACAGTGGCAAAGCCTTGGTTGAATTTCGACGATGCAATGAGTTTGTCGATAAGCGATTGAGGTATTACTTCGCCTGTTTGGTAATGCTTTGCAAAAAGTTTCAGCATTTCGGGTTCCGAACACCAGTTTTCCATTATTTGTGATGGCAGCTCAACAAAGTCGCGTGGTGTTGAGGTGCCCGAAAGGCTGTAAAAGCGGCTGTTTGACAGCAATCCGTGTAATGCGTGCCCAAATTCGTGGAAAAGGGTTGTTACTTCATCGAAGTTAAGCAGTGCAGGTTGATCGCCTGTTGGTTTCGAAAAGTTGCAAACATTGGTAATAACCGGGGCTACCATTTGCCCGTCGATAGTACGCATTTGTTTGCGGTAACTGCTCATCCATGCACCGCCACGCTTGCTTTCGCGTGGAAAATAATCGGCATAGAAAACGCCAATATGAGTGCCGTCGGCTTCTTTAACTTCGAAGGCACGGGCCTCGGGGTGCGGTACTGGAATGTTTTCAATTTCGGCGAATTGAATACCCCAAAGTTTATTGGCCAGTAAAAATGCACCGTTCATTACATTGGTAAGCTCAAAATATGGCCTTACTTCCGAGTCGTCGATGTTGTATTTTTCTTTCCTGATTTTTTCGGCATAATACCACCAGTCCCAGCTTTCAAGTTTGAAATCTCCTCCATCGCGGTCAATCATTTCCTGCATTTGTGCTGCTTCGCCTTTCGCCATTTCAAGGGCAGGCACCCAAAGCTTGTTCAAAAGATCGTAAACATTTTCGGGAACTTTTGCCATGCGGTCGTCGAGTGCAAATTGTGCGTGGTTTTCGAAGCCCATAATTTTAGCACGTTGAGCACGTAAATCCAAAATTTGTTGAATAATTGTTTTGTTGTCGTATTCGTTATTGTTGTTACCACGCATGTACATTGCTTTGTAGAGCTTTTCGCGCAAAGCACGGTTGTCGGCATATTGAAGGAAGGGTTCCCAGCTGGGTTTATGTAAAGTGAAAACCCATTTGCCTTCTTCGCCCGATGCTTCGGCAGCAGCGCTAATAAGTGATTGAGGCAAACCGGCCAAATCGGCTTCGTTGTCGATAATCATTTTATAATTATTGGTTTCAGCCAATACGTTATCGCCAAATTGAAGGGTTAATAATGAAAGTTTTTCGTTAATTTTTTTCAATTCTTCTTTTTGCTCATCCGATAGATTGGCACCACTACGAACAAATCCCTTGTAAGTTTCTTCTAAAAGCTTGGTTTCTTCACTATCAAGCGAAAGTTCGTCTTTTTGTTCGTAAACGGCTTTTACTTTCTCAAAAAGTTGGTTGTTCATTAAAATCTCGTCCTGATGTTTCGATAGTGCTGGATACACTTCTTTTGCCAACGCCTGAAGTTCTTCGTTGGTGTTTGCACTTAACTGGTTGCCAAAAACACTGCTTACTTTTTGGATGTTTTGCCCTGCATATTCGAGCGCCAAAATCGTATTCTCGAAATTTGGTGCATCGGTGTTTGAAACTATGGCTTCAATTTCGGCATTGTGTAGTTCAATACCTTTATCGAAAGCCGGTTTGTAGTGTTCGTTTTTGACTAAATCGAAGGGAGGAACACCAAAAGGTGTTTCATACTCGGCAAAAAACGGGTTCTCGCCACTTTTTTCTTTTTGGGCACACGATGTAATTATGGCCATAAATGTCAGTAGTAAAATAATTCTATTAATTTTCACGATATAAAATTTTGGGTTAGTACTATTTATATCAATTTTAAAACGTAAAAATAGAAAAATGGATCCTTTTTTAGGATAAAATTTGCTTATTTAGTGTTTCAATTTAAAAAAGCTTAATCACATGAAACCGCATGTTCGTTTTTTGATCAATAGTTTTTTCATAATACTTTTTATTGTACTGGTTTATTGGTTTGTTAATCCGCTATTTGTTTATCATTTTCAGCAAATAGGTTTTTTCAACGATAGTTATTTTCTTAAAAGTATGCTTTCCTTACCAGGTGGACTTATTGAATATTCTTCAGTCTTTTTGTTTCAGTTTACCAAATACCGGTTTGCAGGTGCCTTACTTTATGCTATTTTGTCATTTCTGGTTGTTTTGTTTGTAAAAATATTACTAAGCTCTGCCAAAATAAAAGCCAATATTGTAGTGATGTATTTGCCGGTGTTGGCATTGTCAGTTTTGATAGGTAACTATTCTTTTCCGGTTTATTACCTTTTGCTTGCAGTGGTAATGGTTTTTCTTTTAGTTGTTTACAAAGCTTTTAGTAAGTTGTTAAAACATTATTACGAACAGTTTATACCCGCAATTATTATTATGCCATTTGCTTTTTATTTATTGGGAGGTGGCGTTTTTTTGCTGTTTTCGGTTTCGTTAATGTTTATTGAAATTTTTAGTTCTCAAAGAATTAAGCCAATCAGCCTTTTTTTGATTGCGCTTTTGTCCGTTGTTGTGCCATTAGTATCGGCGCATTACGTATTCTTCATTACTGTAAACGATGCGTTTACTTATTTTGGTCCATCGTTAAGTAGTTATCCTTTCAGTTTTGAACTTTTGTCGTTTTTTGCTGCTGTTCCTTTGGCTATTTTATTACAATGGATTGCCATAAAGATTGGAAGATTTATAAGAATCAAACCCTTTTATAGTTATCTTCAATATTCCATTGTTGCTATCGTTTTTGTACTGCTTTTTGTGTCGAATTTTGATCAAAATCAACGATTCAAGACCGAAATCGATTATTTGGCACACAATGGTAAATGGGAAGAAATAATTGAAAAAGTTGAAGCAAATCCATCGAACGAACGTTTGGTAAACTTTCACACTAATATGGCTTTGTATTACACTGGCGAAATGCCCGAAAAATTGTTCCACTTTCCACAGCAATGGGGCGCCGACGGTCTTTTTTTGGTACGGCATTTTATGAACGAGATACTTATACCTTCAACCCGCTTGTATTACGACTTAGGGCATATAAACGAGGCTATTCACTGGGCCAACGAGGCAATTTCGCAACGCGAGCATTCGCCCCAAATTATTGAACAGCTTATTGTTGCTCATATTGTTGATGGTAATTATGCTGCAGCTAAGCATTATCTTAATTTGCTTTCGAAATTTATATTTAATAAATCGAAAGCTGCCGAATACCAAAAAATGATTGATGAAAACAGTTTATCGCAATCGATGCTCGATGTACAGAAAATGATTCCGGTTGAGAATTTTGTAGTAAGCCGCATGTCGCCCAATAGCGATTTGTATTATTTGCTTGTCGATCATCCTAATAACCGTATGGCATACGAGTACCTCATGTCGTATTATTTACTTAACAACGATCTCGATTCGTTTGCCCGTTATTTTCCACTTGGGTTCAGGTTTAATTATAAGCATTTTCCAAAGGTGTACCAACAGGCGCTTACTTATTATATGTACCAATTAAATATTGAGGGGAAACAGGTGCCAAATATCAAAATCGACAATGAAGTATTAGCCGAATTTTCAGACTATATTACAACTTACAGCGAGTTTGAACAAAGTTTGCCCCATGCAAAAGATCTTTTAAAGAAATACAAGGATACCTATTGGTATTATTTGCATTTTGAAAGCCCTGTAACGCTTAACCGTAAAATTGTTGTAGAATGAAACGAACATTGAATAACATAAAACTCCGATTTGTGCAAAAAATTAAATTTTTCCCAAGATTTTTTATTCTGTTGTTTGCAGTTTTGGGCATGTCGTGTAACCGTTTCGATGTGCCCGATAATGCCGATCAGTTAAATGTTTTGCCGCAAATTTTTCCCGATTATACAAATGTGGCATTGCCTTATAACATTGCTCCGCCAAACTTCAAGGTCGAAGAAAATGGCAACGCTTATGTTATTAGTATAATTGGCAAAAATGGCGAAAGCTTGGTTTGTAAATCGAAAAATGGTGTAGCCGATATTCCAATAAAAAAATGGAAAAAAATTACCGATGAAAACAAAGGCGAAGAGCTAAAAGTAAATGTTGCTGTTGAAAAAGACGGAATATGGCAAAAATACCAATCCTTTGAAATATTTGTTGCCCCACATCCAATCAACAGTCATTTGTCGTACCGGTTGATCAATGTTGGTTATATTCTTTGGAAGAAAATGGGTTTGTACCAGCGCGATATAACCAGTTTCGTCGAACGGCCAATAATGTTGAACCGCAACAGCGATGGTAATTGTATGAATTGTCATTCGTATTCTGATTATAATCCCGGATTCTTTTCGTTTCACATGAGGGGAAAACATTCGGGCACAATAATTTCAACCCCCGACTCGGTTTTTAAGGTTGAAACCAAAACGCCTTATACATTGGCTTCGGGAGCTTATACCGCTTGGCATCCGCAAGGCAAACATGTAGCTTTTTCGGTCGATGTTGTTAGACAGTTTTTTCACGGTGTTGTTAAGGATAACGAAGTTTACGATCAAGCATCTGACCTTATCGTTTACGATATTGAAAAGAATTTGGTTACTACCCACCCCCTTGTATCGACAAAATTACGCGAAGTGTTGCCAAATTGGTCGCCCGATGGTAAGCATTTGTATTTTGCAGTAGCGCCCAGTTATTACGATTCGTTAAATTACGATGAGGTTTATTACGATTTAATGCGCATTGAGTTCGATGCGGCCAGTAATACTTTTGGAAAACTCGATACCGTTTATCAGGCTTCGAAGAACAAGCGGACTTTATCGTTTCCAAAAATTTCGCCCGATGGGAAACATATTTTGTTTACTGATGCAAGCCATGGGTATTTCACCATTTACAATCAAACAAGCGACCTGCATCTGCTCAACCTGGCCACTGGCGCTGTCGAAGCATATCCTTTTAACAGCCCAGCTGTTGAAAGTTATCACGAATGGTCGTCGAACGGGCGCTGGGTTGTTTTTAGCAGCAAGCGTATCGATGGGCTCACTACTCGTCCTTTTATTAGTTATTACGACGAAAATGGGAAGTGGTACAAACCTTTTGTGCTGCCTCAAAAAGATCCGCTTTTTTACCGGTCGTTCAATCTTAATTACAATATACCTCATCTGTCGGATGGAACGGTTACCGTTAATCGTCAACAACTGTTAAAAGCCGTTTGGGGCGAGGCCAAACAGGCACAATTCGACTCAACAGTCGATGTTGATGCTTTATCGGGCGCCAGTAAAATTGAAAAAGGAACAAGCTTACATTAATTATTTAGTAGCAAGGTGTGTGCAAAAAAACTACATTTGCACAACAAATTTTTTACAATGAAGCACATTGGTAGATTCATATTATTGGCCATTTCTGTAGTATTGGTGTCGTGCAATGCACCAACTTTATCTGTTTTTCCCATCGAAATTGAAGAGCAAAAAGTTGAAGTAAAAGATTCAATTATTATTGATGTTGATTCTCCTGGACCAATTATGGAGCTAAAGGGAAACATTAAAATAATTGAAGGAGCTTGCGAGTTGATTATGC
>DAOSWJ010000084.1:0-10933 GCA_035380005.1 Prolixibacteraceae bacterium
TAAAATCAACGCCCAAGTTCCAGTTTTGAGCATGTTGAAGAACAAACTTTCTCAACATATCACCATTGCGATCGATCAGCTCACAGGCAAAAAATATGAGTCCTTTGTTTTTGTCGCCTTCAAAAAATCTGAACCTTTCGAATAACAAAGCTGCAACTTTTGCAGGAAACGATTGCTGAGGTTTCATTTCAATTGTATCGGATGCTTCCATACAAATACCTGCTTCAGTTGTATTCGATATTACAAATCTTAAATCGGGGTTCAAAATTGCGCTTTTATAAATATCGAAATCAACATAAGGATTTATGCCACGGTTTACGCAATCGACCAAAGTAAATTCGGTAACCGGCTTTCCGTTTTTAATGCCTTTCAGATATACATGATAAAGACCATCTTGACTATTCAGCATATCGACCATACCGGTAGCCAATGGTTGCACCACGTCAATACCTGCATCAAAATTCGCTTCTTTGTTCATTATATGAACCATCCAATCGGTAAAAGCCCTTAGAAAATTGCCTTCACCAAATTGAAGTACACGGGTTGTATGCTTTTTTGTGTTTGGAGCCGTTTGCCTATTCAATTTCTGCATTCTATATTGTTTTATGGTTATACTGATTATTGACTTTTAGAACTTATTTAAAAACAGCCACAAAGATATTCGCAGATCAAACGATGAGAAAAAAAGATCAATTAAATTTACTGTAACATATTGAATTTGTGATAAAAACATAATGCAATCGTTTGCATTATTTACAGTAAATCAAAGTCTTGCAGATTTATTATGCCCTTAATTTGGCTAAAAATTGTTTTACTGCTCTGTTAAGGAAAAGTTAAGCGGAAACAAAGAAATCACAAAGTTCATCGATTTGTGTCAGAACAGGAACACCGCTTGTTTTAAGCTTTTGGGCCGGGTGATGACCATTGGCAATTAAAATACACCTGCACCCGAGCGAACAGGCCACCTCATAATCGTGTAAAGTATCACCAATTAAGCATGCATTTTCGGGTTCAACATCCAAATTGGCCAACATTTGCTGTCCTAATTCAACCTTCGAAGTTGCATAATCGTGATCTAAACCTTGTACTTGATCAAAAAAATTACTGATGCCAAAATGTGAAAGCAAATCGACCAGTTTATTGTGCTCAGCTGCCGACAACACTACCTGCTTAAACCCTACTTTCTGAAAATGACTTAAAACATTAAGTGCTCCATTGTGTAAGCTCGCTTGCTGAACCTTAGCAAAATAATTATCAATAAACTTAAGAGCCGGAATCTCAAAAGGCTCTTTATCGAAATCGAAACCAATGCGTTGATAATAATCGCGAACAGGAAAATCGAAAACCTCAAGGTACCGTTTCCTGTCGATGCGCTCAAGTCCTCTTTCGATTAAAAGATTATTGATTGATTCAATACAAATATCCGTATCGTCGAATAAAGTTCCGTTCCAATCCCAAATAATTGTAGTTACACTATCAAACTTCGAAATGGGCTGCATAATTTAAAACAGGATTGGCATAAATTTTCAGATAGGTATCAACAACTTCGTTGAAATCGAACGAAAGTGTTTTAGCCTCGTTTTCCATCAATTCGATAAAACGTTGCTTTTGGCTAAGGGTATAATGTTCAGAATATTTTTGGTTTTGTTGAAGCAGGTCGGCTGCTATATAATTATTTGGCCATAATCGATAGTTTGCATAAATACGTTTGTCGATATAGTCGGCTATTGTTTGAATTATTTCGTTATTGTTTTTCCCAATTGTCAATTCATCAATTCGAATATTAAGTGGATTTCCGAAGCCAAAATGTACCCGGCCTTTGGCTTGCATAACACCATTGGCCATACTGTTCAAATCGTCCTGTGCCGTTTTTGCAAAATTGGGATTATGTTTACGGCTCAACAATTCTTCAACTTTTGAAATGCCACAAGGCTCAATTTCGTACGAAATAGCCATTGGCACAATATTTAGTGCCTTAAAACCCTCAACAACATCGCCATCACTACTCATATTCAACATTTTAAGTAATGCCGGCTGTGTTTTGTCATCACCATCTTTAGTTCGTCCTTCGCGTTGAGCAATCCAAACCGATTCGCCTTTTTGGTTCAACGCATAGCGAATGTAGGCCGAAAGCTCTTTTGAAGCACTCAATTGCTCTCTTATTCCAAGGTTACGTTTTACGATGAAAGCTCGGTTAACACGAACCAATTTGCTGATCCAATCGAATATTAGCAGGTTATTTCCAATTGCAATTTCGGTTTTTCGGAAGTTATTCAAATGCATTACCACATTCAAAAATGCCGAGTCGAGAATAATGTCTCTGTGATTTGAGATAAACAAATAACGTTCTTCGGGATTGAACTGATCCATAGCACTGAATGAGATACCTTGTGTGGTTTGCTTTTCAATTTGATCCAATAATGGCAAAATTATTTTTTCCTGAAAAAGCTCAACCGAATCGATATGTTTGATGCTTTCGAGTACCTTTTCTTTAGCTCCTGGCTGAGGATAAAGTTTACCAACAACAGATACAAACATTTGATCGGCAACCAATTCAGAAAGTGCCTGTTTTATTTCGTCGTTATTAAAAGGACGTATATCATCAAAATTACTCATCGGTTTTTTTTATTTTTCTCAATTGAATGACCCTATTAAATATGCGGCAAACTTAGCAAAAAACAAGCGAAGTGGAAAAAAAACTAAAAACGGTAACGTAACTGGACCCTTGCTTCGGTTCGCTTATTCCCGTCAACAGCAGTATTGCCCGACCCAATAGAAAACTCATCGTCGAGATAAAGGCTTTGCGAAATTTTGAAATAAACTTTGAGGTTATCGAGCAGTGTATAGCTCATATTTAAATAATAACGCAAACCGTTTGAATAAAAAGCAGGAATATAAAAATACTGCGGAACATCGTTTTCATAAGCATAAACGCGGCTGTTGTAACTTTGCGTATTGAACCAGGCCATTCTTGCAGTAGCCGTAAGTTTTGGAAATGGTTTCGAAGCAACATCGGCAAAAAACAACCAACCATTTTCAATTTTGCCTTCCTTTTCATAACCCGACCATTCGGCACGCATGCGCAACGAAATATATTCAGAAACTGACCAATTTATGTTGTAACGTGCACGTGTGGTTTGTAACGCAACATCGGGTTTAACAGGTTCATCAACCGATGATTTTTCGCTATTGTTTTCCGATTTAAGCCTTATGTACATTTCGATTGTGCGAGTTGGAGAATATTCGGTTTGGAAAATAAAATCGGCACCTCTTACCGGACCTGTTGATGTATAGCGCACCCAATGCGAAGCATAACTATCGACATAGCCCGATATTTTCACTTTCGAAAAAGGGAGCAAGGTTAATCCGGCATAAATACCATGTTCGTTACGAACCCCATCGGACTCACCAAATGCTGTTCCATTAATTGTATGAAAATCGGGTGCATAATTTCGATACACCATGCTAATGCCTATTTTATTGGCAGGTTGACTTTCGAAACCTGCAATTAATGCCATTCCTCCCGATTTACTGTATGCTGCCTCGCTAAAAAAGTTAATTCGATTAAATACCCAAAGCATATCGGTACTTAAATTAAAGTTTTGGTCGCCTCTAAAATAATAATGATTGTAGGGCTGCCATGCCGGATCGATTTGAGCTCCGTACAAACGCCATGCGCCATTCAAACCCAGCGAAAACCGCTTATACGTATATTTTAAGTTTGCTCCGGCTGTTTGAACATTCAGTGCATTTTTATTATTTATTTCGGTATTGGTACGATGATAACCACTACTTTGCAACGAAGAAACTACTAGTGGACGTTGTGCCGAATCGGCCAAAACAACGGTTGCATCAACATTATTATTTGAATAGTAAGTTAACAAATCGAAACTGCCCAACTCGAAGTGAGCAGCAACACCACGCATAAAATTGTTCTCGTCGGCCGAAGTGTTGGCGCGCAAGCCTTGCCCAGTAGCACGAACGCCTATGCCCTCGCTCGATTTTCGTTTACCATAACCCGACCACATTACCAAACCCTGCCCGGTTTTTACCTGATAATCGCCAATAATCATACTACTAAGCACTTTTTTGGCACTAAAACCTAAATACCCTGAGTAGAAGTCGAAACCATAGGGGTTATTGCCGGCAAAAAACTGCTCACCTGCATCGTTTTCGGCAGTAAGCCCCAGCTTAAACCTATCGCCCTTTTCGACACGGTATTTAAACAAATAGCGCGCAGGTGAGCCGGCAAAAGCTTTTTCCCCATCATCGTTTGCAACAAAACCAGCCGATGGCTCAAGGTACTGCCCATAACGCAAAAGCATTTCCTGTTTCCAATAGGTTTTAACCTGCACATCGGGAGGCAGAAATGCCACAAAAGCGGCTAAATCGGCTGCCAACTGAGCATTGAAGCCCTCGATAGCTTCCAATTCGAACTGAGAATACAGTTGCCCGTATTGTTTTCGGTAAGCCAATAAATTTTCAATTTGATATGATGTTAAGAAAAAAAGCTTTTCCAAATCGGTTCTGCTTGCTGCATTAATATTCATTGGGGTTTCGAGATAAGCCTCCAAATCCTCTAACAAAAGCGTTAAATCGCCATCTTCGCTTAACTCTTCGGCATACGATTCAACAATACGTTCAATAACCGACTGCCCAATATAATTTGCTTGTTGGCCAAATAAAATGTTTTGCAAAAACAAAAACAGCACCAACAAACGAAAAATTCGCGCATTCAATAGCAGTTGTTTAGATTTCATTTTTGTTTAAAAGAATGAAAAAATTAACGAAACCGAAGGCACATACCCAAGGGCATTATGATATGCAAAAGAAGTATCGAAAGTAAAAAAACCTGTTTCGAACCCAAGTCCTGCATAAAAACGCATGGGCAATTCAGCGTTGTAAGGGGTTGACATACCGCCCCTCACAAAGAAACTATCAGCAACTTCCCATTCGGCACCTGCCTTCAATATTGTATTTAAACCTTTTAATTTTTCAAGTTCGTACGAAAAAATAAAATCGTCGGCAAAATGCGTATGCCCTCCAAATTTTACCCTCCAAGGTATTTGATCTTTATAAACAGTTGTGTTGATTGGCGGTGTATAAGGATTCGCAATGTGCAATCCAATGAAAGTATTTTCGCTTACCCGATATATTGCACCGGTTTCGAAACCTGCCGACATGAGCAAAGTATTGGTCTCGGCCAAGCGCGTCCCAAAATAGTTCAACTGAATACCAAGCGATAACCGATCGTTCAAAAAACGGGAATAAGCCAACCCTATATTGCTTTCGGCCCATTGTGGCGGCCCAAAAGAATTAAGTTGAAGGGCAAAATTCCCACCTTGTGTTGCCAAAACCATCACAGCGGCCTTGTTCGACAATTGCGGAATCAGGTACCTGTTTTCATAAAAAACCGATATTGATGAACGATCAAGTGCAGCCAAACCGGCTTGATTTTGAAAAACCGAAAACACATGATATTGGCTTACAAAAGCGTTGGCCATACCAGCAGGTTTACTGCCATCGGGAAAAACAATGCTACGGGAATAGCCTTGCAATAGTGGCAATAAAAATAGAAGAAGTAAAAAACAACGAATATGTCTCACAAAATTTTTTGGTGGTAAGTTAGCAAAAAAAGAGACAAACCGGCTAAATTAATTTGTTTTGAACTTAAATTTGATTTGTGCCAATTCCTTATTGGCCTTCACTATTTTATCCTTAAGGCTTTCCTTATAATCAACAAGTTTTTGTGCTATTTGCTCGTTGCCAACGGCCAACATTTGAGCAGCTAATATTCCGGCATTCATCGCTCCGTCGATACCTACTGTAGCTACCGGTATTCCGGGAGGCATTTGAACAATTGCCAGCAAAGCATCCAAACCATCGAGACTGGCCTTTATGGGCACACCAATTACTGGCAATGTCGTCATCGAAGCAATTACGCCAGGCAAATGAGCGGCCATTCCGGCAGCAGCAATTATCACTTTAATTCCGCGTGCATTAGCACCTTTGGCAAACTTTTCGACCTCGGCTGGAGTTCGATGAGCTGATAACGCATTGATCTCAAAAGGGATTTCAAGTTCGTCGAGAATCTTTGCTGCTTTTTCCATAACGGGCATATCGCTGGTACTACCCATAATAATGCTAACTACTGGTGTCATGCTTTCATTTTTTTAAAATTATTAAATCAAAAAACTTCTCCAAATATACGTATTATGAAGTTTAATCTTAAAAAGAAACCTATGCGATAATTAAGAACAGCTGAATTAATTAAGAATACCTTAATAAACTTCATTTATCAACAAATTACGCTTCTTAATTTTTAAACCATTTTTCTTGTGATACAAAATTGTAATAAGAATTGTTAGCGCAATAGTAACAGCTCTAAAAATATTTATAAATACACCACCCAATGCATTACTGCCTACCTCGAAGAAAATCCATGAAAAGTTCATAAAAATGTGTAGAAATATTGGAACCCATAGGTTATTTTCCCATTCAACATATAACCATGCAAACCAAGCAGCACCAATTGCTGTAACAAAAAATACTCCTATTGTATGTAAAACATTATTGCCTTGATAAATATGCCCTAAACCAAAAAAAAATGCACCCAAAACAGATGCCGGAATAAAACCCCACTTTAACTTTCGATATAATATACCAAATAAAAATGCCCTAAAAAATACTTCTTCAAAAAAACCTGCCAATACTGTTGTATGAAACAATGAGAACAATTTAATATCAGTTGAAACATTACCTATTATTGCTGAACTAATAAACATAGGCATTACTGTAATAAACGCAAAAAGTATCCCAATAAGAAAACCTTTAGAAAGCCCAAAAACATTAAATAGGTTTTTAAACCCATATATAACACCTGTTACAACTACAATCGGGAACAACCAACAAAAATAAGAATAAAGCACATCGACAAACTCATTTTGAATCTCAAATCCTAATAAGGAGCTAAAAATCAACCTACAATAATAGGCCATTAAAAAAGTTAAAATAATTATGACTGAAATACCAACATTCTTTACCATCTATAGTATTTATATTATTACTTTATTGATTTCTGTTTAAATGTAATAAACTGAATTCATCCTAGCACATTTTTTTTGAAACAACAGAAAAATTTACAAAATCATAAAACACTATTTATCTGATTTTTACATCACTATTTTGATTTTTGTTTAAATTTTAACCTATCATTATTTGAACATTCTGGAACCACTTGTGTTTAAATCTAAAAACAAATTATTTAAACAAAAAATAAAAGCACTATGAGAACAATTACTTTATTATTAACACTTGTATTAGGTATTATACATATTCAAACGAAAGCACAAACTATTGTTGACGTAATTGTGAACAGCTAAGCACACACCACCCTCGAAGCTGCCGTTGTTGCTGCTGGTTTGGCCGAAACTTTGGCCGGCGACGGTCCTTTCACCGTGTTTGCCCCTACCGATGCGGCTTTTGCTGCCCTGCCCGAAGGTACTGTGGAAACTTTGTTGCAGGACCCGCAAGGTGAGCTTACCCAAATTCTGCTTTACCACGTTGTTGGCGCTAAAGCATTGTCGTCGTCGCTGAGCAACGGAAAAATGGTTGCTACTTTGCAGGGCGGATCGGTGGAAGTTACCATCGAAGCTGGTAAGGTTTACATTAATGTTGCATTGGTGAGCACTGCCGACATTGAAACCGACAACGGCGTGGTTCACGTAATTGATGCCGTGTTGTTGCCTGACACAAAAACTGCATTTGAACAATTTGGTGCGTTTGAAAATATTAAAACATACCCAAACCCTACTATCAATGAAATAACAGTTGAATTCAAAAGTGAATCGACTGGTTTGGTTAGCAAATCGATATACGATATTACCGGAAGAAAGGTGATTGAAGAAAAAAGATTAAATGCTGAGTTAGGAATAAATACAATTAAAAGTAATGTTCAAAACCTAAACCCAGGCATCTACTTTATTAAAATAGAAGGCAACGGAAGTAACAAGATTCAACGATTCATCAAAAATTAGCACCTGCTTTTATAATTATATTTTAGGGGCTGTCCTTCGGGGCAAGCCCCTTTCTTTTAACGACCTGTCGTACTACAAATATAAAGCTCATTGCATCGTTTAAAAACCCATTAAATATTTGTTACAGCATTAATTTTCTGATAATGGCAAACCAACACATTTTTTTTATCGCCATGCCAATTGTGGAAACCATTACCTTGGCAATCGCTATATTCTTTGCAAGTTGAACATTGACCTTTGCGTGTCCACTCACGGTTTCGAAAGGGCTTGAAACCATTCTGCCAGACTTCGTAAAAATTGTCGGAATAGATGTTTCCTTGAGAAAAGGAACGATCGATGTTTGGACATGCCGAAATGGAACCATCAATCAATATTGAGCCAATATTAATGCCGGCCCTGCAAAAAAAGTAACTGTCTCTTACCAACGATTCGTATTTTCCAACATAGCCTTCGCAACTGAATTTAATTTCGATATCGCCGCTTTTGCGTTGTTGGGCAATAAAATCCATTAAACCTTTGAATTGATTATTGGTAAGCATCAACTCGGGATTGCTTGCTGCCCGACCAATTGGGATAATGGTAAACAAGCGCCAAGCTTCTACTTTATAGCTTACCAGCAAATTTTTAATTTGATTGAGCTCGGTGTAATTTCGTTGGTTTACACAAGTTACAATATCGAAATTTAAACGCGACGAAGAAGCAGCTAACCCAATTGCGTTCATCACGCTGTCGAAACTTTTTTGATTATTCCGCAACCAGTTGTGCGATTCGCGCAAACCATCGAGGCTAAACGTTAAGGCTCCCAGTCCGGCATTTAATAACGAAAGGTGCCTTTCGGGGGTGTAAGCATAGCCATTTGAAACAATCGACCAACGAAATCCCCTTCGTCGGAGCTCCATCCCGCATGTTTCGATATCGGAACGCAGTAGCGGTTCACCTCCGGTAAAAACTACAGTGAAATTTCGGGGCGGGTTTTCTATTGTTTCAATTGCATTCAGAAAATCGGCTATAGGCATGTCGGTATGCCTGCTGTTTTTTGAACAATCGCTTCCGCAATGCAAACAATTGAGATTGCAACGAGTAGTACACTCCCAAAACAGGTAGTTTAACTCGTGGTATTTAATTTCGGATTGTCTAAACCTTCGGAATAAATATCTTTTTACCAAGTCGATCATTTGCTTTCAGACAAGCTTATGCTTACAAATACTTTCTCGGCTGCATTATTCAGCAAAGTATCTTTCGATACATACAAGCCATTTTGCAACGAGTCGGTATCGGCAAATGTAAGTGCTATGTTCTCGGTTCGTTCGGTATAAAACGAGAATTCGCCATTTTGGTTGGTATATGCATATTGTGAATTGTTGCTTACTGAAACTTTAATGTTTTGCAAAGGCAAACCGGTATTTTCAGCTTTCACCTGCCCCTCGATCAACAAATCGAGTCCAAAATCCTGCGGGGTACCATAGCAAGCCTGAAAAACAAACAATACCGATGTGAAGCTTAATCCTGCTAATATTTTTCTGATCCAACTGTTCTTCATTTTCTTTTGGTTTTTATTGAGCTAAATTACGAAAATCCGTAACCAATCAGTTTTATTCTTTTAAAATTTTAAATGTCTCAGCTTTATTATCGGAATCGATTATGATTAAATAATACACACCAGGTAAAACTGCACTTACGCCAAGCACATAACTATCAACATCTTTTATAGTACATGTTTTCAACACCTGTCCGTCAATTGAACAAAGCATTATTTTATTAGTACCAAAATTTAAACCTCGAATATTCAGTTCATCTTTAGCAGGGTTTGGGCTCACGGTAATACTTTCACTAATATATTCAACTACTGAATTAGTTTTACAAACACTACAGCTTTCGAAGCAGACTAAATCGAGCAACAAATCATAATCGGGCACAACAAGCGCTCGGTTGGCATCGTTACCAAAAGCACACTCAAGTCCGGGGAGCAATTCATATTTTGCCCAGTTATCAGCCGCTCCGTTCACAAATTTGTATTCAATGGTTTCGCCCTTTTTAAGTTGAAGCGATGAGGAATATACTGATCCATTTTCCTCGAGCCGTACTGCATCGGAAGGATTCCAACTACAAAAACTACCGTTAAGGAACACGCCCGAAGAACCAACTTCTTCGTTCTGCATATCGACTTGGAAAGTGACATTAACAGAATCGGAAACTACTACCGGCACACAGAAACTGCAAGCGCCAAAGCAAACCACATCTAATACAATATCGTGATCAGGAACAATGAGCCCTCTATTAGCATCGTTTCCAAAGGCACATTCCTGTCCGGCAAGTATTTCGTATTTAGCCCAATCATCAGCCGCTCCGTTCACGAATTTGTATTCAATGGTTTCGCCCTTTTTAAGTTGAAGTGTTGCGGAATATATCGTTCCATTTTCCTCGAGCCTTACTGCATCGGAAGGATTCCAACTACAAAAACTACCGTTAAGGAACACGCCCGAAGAACCAACTTCTTCGTTCTGCATATCGACTTGGAAAGTGACATTGACAAGCTCTGAAGCCTTGGTGAAATGTGCCAGGTAAGCTGCTGATTTATCAACGGTAAAGGTATATGCAGCATCAGTTGACACCTCCACTCCTTTTATTGTCCAGTTCACAAAAGCATAGCCTTCTTTTGGTGTAGCAACAATGGTAATAACAGTTCCGGCATCGTAAGTTCCGGCACCTGTTACAGCACCTGTCCCTGAGGGTGTGAAAGAAGTTGTTATTGTATATTTTTCACTTACAATCTCTTTAAAATGAGCCACTAAATTAAGATCATTGTACAGGTTAAAAACCATAACGCTTTGTGTTGAATATACTGTATCGGCACTGGTCCAGTTTACAAACTCGTAACCAAAATTAGCTTCGGCACT
>DAOSWJ010000085.1:0-10806 GCA_035380005.1 Prolixibacteraceae bacterium
AGTTGTACAGCTTAAAACCGATGTGTCGGAAATTGAAAGGGCTATTGAGCGATTTAAGACTTTGGCTTAGCTTAGTTGATTCTATGTAAGGGGCAGAAAATTAGATTAATATGTGATGTTTGCGATTAGTGTGTTTTTGGGTTGTGAATTTCCTATAGTACATTGATTGCAGATCATGATGCTTTATTTAGAAATATAAAACCCTCCTTGGTCTTCGAATATTTTCGTGACTAGGGAGGGTAAAAGTGGAGCTGCCGGGATTCGAACCCGGGTCCAAACAGGGAAGCAATAAGCTTTCTACATGCTTAGCCTCGACTTAATTTTCGTGCAACGGCTGGATCAAGGCCACCGACCGCTGCCTTAGCTTCTTTAATTTCAGAATCGGCCCAAAGCTTGCCTCATCCTAGTTCTCTGTTATTAGCACCTCACTATCGGACCGGTAGAAAACGGAACCATCCGGGAGATGTCTTGTCCCAACATCTAATGTCGGGATTAAGCGGTTAACCTACTAAAATTCGGTTACGCAGCAAGAGCGTAATTATTTTCGCCAATTATAGTGTGACTGCTTAATTAAGGGCAAACAACCGAAACCCTGCATGCTTACTTACCTCCTCGGCCTGCTGTCAAAACCAGTCAGCCCCTTTGAAAGGGTAAGGGCTGCAAAAATACAAAAAAATATGCCTTTAAGTCAAGTAGGTGTAATTTATTTGTGTTTTTGCTATTGTTTGAAAGCAGCAAAAAATATAACTTGAAAAAATTGTATCTTTGAAATATGGTTGTAAAAAATGAAATATTAAAGAGATTAACTGATTTCAAAGCATTATGTCAAAGTCATAATGTCAAATATTTATATGCATTCGGTTCATCAACAACTGACAAATTTGATTCAGATAAAAGTGATATAGATTTACTTGTTGAAATTGACTCCCTTGACCCACTTGAAAGAGGTGAAAAATTGATTTCACTATGGGATACATTTGAAAATTTCTTTAATCGTAAAGTTGATTTGCTTACTGATTCATCAATTAGGAATCCGTATTTAAGAAAAAGTATTGACTCAACAAAAGTGTTGATTTATGATGGAAAAGAGGCTCAAATATTTGTATGATATTTTAAAAGCAATTGAATTAATTGAAGAATTTATCTCAACAATTAATTCATACAATGACTATGTGAATGATTTGAAAACTCAAAGTGCAGTTGAAAGACAGCTGGGTATTATTGGAGAAGCAGTTAACAAATTCGACGCAATTCAGCCTGATTTAAGCCTTAAAAATTCACGAAAGATTATTGGATTTAGAAATCGATTAATTCACGCTTATGACGCTGTTGACCCATCAATGATTTGGGCTATTATACAGAGACACTTAACTCCTTTGAAAGAAGAAATTATTCAGAAAATAGCTACCTGCTAAAAGCAAAATATAATTATTTGCTATACTGATCTACTTAAAGTCGATTGCAATATAGCTTCGCTGATTTCCAATTAACTCCGCTGCACTCCGTTGAACTTTGTTTCGGTTCTGATGATCACGGTTTATGTACTGCATTAGCTTAGGTGCTTTTTGACATACAAACGACCATGGTGATATGACTAAGTTTAAGTACTCAGTAATTAGCAACTAATCATATTTGCGGAACGATCGTGCTTTTGTTTTTATTCTGCTGTTTGATAATAGTATGCTCCTTTTATCAGTACATTGCTCAGCCCCGGGGTTTTAATCTCGGTCATGCCCTTGTGGCTTTGCCCTGTTTTAACGGCTACTTTTTTAAATTCTATATCTTGATCGTTTTCGTTGCTTTTAACCAGTACAAAGCTTTGGTCGTTTTCCAAAAAAATGGCTTCGTCGGGGAGGACCAATACTTCGCGTTGGTTAATTATTATGTTGCTTTCGGCATACATTCCTTCCAATAAATGCAATCGATCTGCATTGTCAATCTCGGCTATACAGCTTGCCGTTTTCGAATTGTTATCGATTGAGCGGCCTATCGAACGAATTACAGCGCTGTGGGTTTGTGTTTTGCGGTCGGGGTCGTAAAATTTAACGGTTTGTCCCGGGCTTATTTGCTGAACGTCTTTCTCGAAAACATTGAGCACCAAGCGCAGTTTGTTGGTATCGACAATGCGGGCTGCTGTTGTTTGCTGTTCAATGAACTGCCCATTGCTAACTTCAAAACTAGTGAGATGGCCTGATATGGTTGCATTTACATTGTAAAAGGAATTGATTGTTCCTGCTTCAACTTTTTCAGCATCGAGGTTAATAGCTTTCAATAAAGCTTGCAAGGATTGCTTCTCGGCCATGGCAATTTTATAATTGCTTTGTGCTAAAATTAAATCTTTGCGGGCACTAATGTTATCTTTCACCAATAAGCTGATACGATCGAGTTCTTGTTTGGCCAAATCGTATTGGGCACAAGCTTTTATGTAGTCGTTTTGCAGGTTAATTACTTTGTTTCCACCAACTTTAAACAGCACGGTTCCCTTTTCGACATAATTGCCGGCAGCATATTTTACTCCCGAAACTTGACCTTCGACCAAGGCTGTTATTTGAGCCTCACCATTGGGTGCGGGGCGAATAAAACCATTGGTGCGAATTTCGTCATAGACGGTGTCGGTAATTGGTTCGCCAATTTTCATGCCCACAGCGTCGAATTGTTGACGTGTAAAAACAATGGCCTCGCTTTCGGTTGTTGTACTTGTTTCGGTTTTGCTGTTGCATGAGGCAAACATCAACATCAAACCAATTATTGCAAAATGTAGGTATATTCGTTTCATACGATTAAATTGTTTGTTTTTAAAGGTATCGTATGGAACTCGCATGAATTTAATCATTCCCTTAGATGTGATCGTTTTACATGCTCGTTTCATAATCAGTTTTCTATAGCGTTAAGTAATTAATTTCAAGAACTGCTTTGTTGTATTTGAGTAAGTTATCGAGGTAGTCAATTTCAATTTCGATGGCATTTTCAATAGAATGTACAAATCGGAAGAAATCAATTTCGCCTGCTTCGTAGCTTTTGGTAGCGGCTTCGATAATCTCTTCTGAAAGGGAAATGCCTGTTTCTTCGTAATATTGAAGTGTTTCGCTGTATTTTTTCAACTCCGACAATAATGAATTCAAAGCGTATTCAAAACGAATTTTGTAATCGTTTTGCCGATAAAAGGCTGCAAGTTGGCTTTGCCGTGCAGCATCGATTTTTGCTTTTTGGCTTCCAAAGAACAATGGAAGCGCCAGTCCCACGTGCACGCCATGATAATTTTGTGCATTATCGTACGCATTTGTTCCGTTAAAATAACCCAGGGTAATATCGGGCAAAAGTTTGTTTTGTTCCACTTTAAGCATAGCCTTGTTCAAGTTAACCTGGTCGGCAGTTAATCGATATCCCGCTTCATTTTCAATTTGAGGCAAATCGGGTTCAATTTTGCTTAAAGGTTCAAAAATAACGGTATGGCTATTTTCGTCCTGTAGTAGCGCGTTGAATGCTTCAATGGCCATTTCTTTGTCGCGCAGCATTTGTTGATGCCTCATTTTTACAGTACTGTGTTTCGATTGGGCATTTAACAAATCAAGCTTGCTTATTTCGCCTGCTTCAAATTTCTGTTTTGCTGCTTTTGAGTAGCCTTCGTAAGTTGAATCGATAATGCCTAATTTTTTTAGTTTACATTGAAGACAAACAATTTCGAAATAGGTGTTACTTATTGCTTTGTTGAGTTGATTTTTTGCACGCTCGTATTCATTCTTTGCAAGTTCGACCTGACGGTTGGCTGTTTTGCGTTGAGCAGCATAAACCGTAGGGAATTCAAACGATTGTTCAACGCCAAATACGCCAAGTGGATAGCCATTTTCGGCAACATTGTTTTGATCGTATTCGTAAAAAACGGCTGTTTTTTCAATGTTGTAGGCTGTTTTTACCAACGCTTTTTGCTCATTGAGGTAACTCTCGGCCGATTTTAACACAGCATTATTCTCTTGTGCTAATTTTATGGCTTCGTTTAAACTGATAGGCTTTTGTTGTGCCTGTGCCGAAAAAGCTGGTAAAAGAAGCAAAAGCAGCAGCGGTAAGGCACTTTTTCGAACAATTCGAAAAGGCTTGAAACGAAGCCCTGTGGCATCGTCAAAAATTGAATAGAGCAGGGGCAGCGCAATCATGGTAAGCATTGTTGAAGTGATTAGTCCGCCAATTACAACTGTTGCCAATGGCTTTTGCACTTCGGCACCGGCCGAGGTTGAAAGCGCCATAGGTAAAAAGCCCATCATGGTTGACGAAGCGGTTAACAATACCGGGCGCAAACGTTCTTTTGTTCCGCGTATCAAACGTTCTTTCATGTCGGTAACTCCTTCGGTTTTTAATTCTTTTAAATGCTCAATCAATACAATGCCGTTAAGTACAGCAATTCCAAACAGGGCAATAAAACCAACGCCTGCCGAAATACTAAAAGGCATCCCCCGAATCCACAACAGCATCACCCCGCCAACTACCGATAAGGGTACTGCTGAAAACACCAAAGCTGCTTCGCGAATGGAGTTAAACGCGAAATGCAGAAAAATAAATATGAGCAAGAGTGACACGGGTACAGCCAGTTTCAAGCGTTTGGTTGCATTGTTGAGGTTCTCGAATTGCCCGCCATATTCGATGGAATAGCCCGGAGGCAAATCGAGTTTTTGGTCGAGTATTGGACGAATGGCATCCACCACGGTTTGCAGGTCGCTGTTACGAACGTTCACGCTTACCACCACACGGCGGCGGGTGTCGTCGCGCGAAATTTTTGCCGGGCCCGTGGTGTATTCAATCTCGGCCAGCTCGCTGAGTGGCACCTGATGCCCGTTCGGTATGGCCACATACAAGTTGCGGATGTGTTCAATATCGTCGCGAAAGTTGGGTTGCAAACGCGCCACAAGGTCGAAACGGCGCTCGCCTTCAAAAACGTTCCCTGCCGTTTCACCTCCAAATGCCATCGATACGTAACGGTTCAGCTCTTCGATATTAAGGCCATAATAAGCAATTTTAGCGCGGTTGTATTTTACGCTCATTTGAGGCAGGCCGGCTGTTTTTTCCATTACTACGTCGGCAGCTCCGGGCACATTTTCAATCAGCGCTTTTGCTTCAATGGCCTTTTGGTTAAGCATGTCAAGATCGTCTCCAAATATTTTAATGGCCAGGTCGGCACGCACACCGGTAATGAGTTCGTTAAAACGCATTTCGATGGGCTGTGTGAACTCGTATTCTATGCCCGGAATAACCGAAAGTGCTTCTTTGAAGCGGTCGGCCAATTCTTCTTTCGATTTAGCCGATACCCATTCTTTTTTGGGGTTAAGCTTGATAATCATATCAATTTCTTCCATCGACATGGGGTCGGTAGGAACTTCGGCGGCACCAATACGGCTAACAATTTGATCAACCTCGGGGAATTCAGCAATAAGTATTTGCTCCATTTGGGTTGTTAGCTCAACGGTTTTCGATAGCGATGTTCCGGTTTTGAGAACCGGTTGAATCACAAAGTCGCCTTCGTCGAGGGTAGGAACAAATTCACCGCCCATACGAGTAAAAACAATTCCTGTAAGTAGGAGCGATGCCAAACCCAAACCTAAAACAGTTTTTTTATGGTTGTACGACCAATGTATTACAGGATCGAACGACCAATATATCCATTTCATCATCCAGCGGGTAATGCGGAAAGTTTTTTCTTCGGGAACGGGTTTTAAAAACATGGCCGAAATGGCAGGTAACCAAGTTAATCCGAAGAACATGGCTCCTAGCAATGCAAAGCTGAACGACAGCGCCATAGGACGGAACATTTTCCCTTCAACATCGCCAAGCGAAAGGATGGGAATAAACACGATCAGAATAATTACTTGTCCGAAAATGGCCGAGTTCATCATTTTGGATGCACCGCTGAAGGTGATTTTGTCCATCAGTTTTTGGCGACCTTCACCAATTTGTTTGCCCAAGTCGGAGTTTCGCAATGTGAGGTTCACTGCAATAAATTCAACAATAATCACTGCCCCGTCAATTATAATCCCGAAGTCAAGAGCGCCAAGGCTCATCAGGTTTACATCGATGCCAAAAATGTACATCATGGCTATGGTGAAAAGCATCGATAGCGGAATGATTGACGAGATGACCAGTGCCGACCGTAAGTTTCCCAATATAAGCAACACTACTAAAAATATAATGATGAACCCTATGGACAGGTTTTCGAAAACAGTAAACGATGTTTTGCCAATCAGTTCGCTGCGTTCCACAATGGGGTTGATAAAAACACCTTCGGTCAATGTTTTCTGAATTTCGGCTACACGTAGTTTTACATCGCGGATTACCTTGTTCGAGTTGGCATCTTTGAGCATCATAATTTGCCCCATTACTTTTTCGCCTTCGCCATTGGCGGTGATGGCTCCAAAGCGGTTGGCGCTGCCAAACTGCACTGTAGCCACATCTTTTACAAGCAATGGAATGCCATTGGTGGTTCTGATCACAATCGACTCAACATCGCTTAAGCTTTTTACCAAACCATCGCCACGAATAAAGTAGCTTTGGTTTTGCTTTTCGATATAAGCTCCGCCGGCCACACTGTTGTTTTTATCGAGTGCATCGTAAACATCGATTAGGGTAATGCCAAAACCCTTCAGTTTTTCAGGATCGACCGCAACTTCGTACTGTTTCAGAAAGCCGCCCCAAGTGTTAACTTCAACCACGCCGGGAATGCCCGAAAGTTGACGTTTTACTACCCAATCCTGAATGGTGCGCAATTCCATTGAGGTGTATCGGTCTTTGTAGCCTGGCTTGGTATCGAGTACGTACTGGTAAATTTCGCCAAGCCCGGTAGAGATTGGTCCCATTTCGGGAGTTCCAAAACCTTCGGGTATATTTTCCGAAGCCGACTTGATTTTTTCGGCAATCAACTGGCGGGGCAAATAAGTGCCCATGTTATCGTCGAAAACAATGGTAACTACCGAAAGTCCAAACTTCGAAATAGAGCGGATTTCCTTTACCCCGGGCAGGTTCGACATTTCGAGCTCAACGGGGTAGGTAATGAACTGCTCCACGTCTTGAGTTGAAAGGCTGGTGCTTGTTGTAATAACCTGTACCTGGTTGTTGGTAATGTCAGGCACAGCACCCAAGGGTATTTGGGTAAGTGCATAAATCCCAAATATGGCAATTGTCAGGGTTAATAGTATGGCAATGAGTTTGTTGCGAATGCTAAAATCAATGATTTTATTAAGCATGGTGTTGTGGTTTTTGCTAATGTTGATTTTTTAAATTCTGATTATTGTAAACTAAACAAATGATTACAACAATAGTTTGTAAAGCAAAAATCTTTTGTAACCTATGTCACAATACCAAAAAAAAAAGCTGTCGAATTTTTGTTTTCGACAGCTTCAATATATGATTTATTCTATCACTTTCAGTTTCTCACCGGCATCGTTAACAATGGCACGTTTCCATTTTTCGGGGTACCCTGGTTGTAATGGCGAAGGGGTGCCGCCTGTTTCAGTACGCATGAATTGTCCGTCGGCTTCTTTTTTAATGTTGCCATCGATGTATTTTACCAAAAGGTATTCAAAAAGCTTGTTCCAGCTATCCATGGTTTGATCGGTAGCTTGTGCGGTGTAATTGTTCAGCACATCAATGGCCAAGTCTTTTTTGCCTTCGTTCCAGAATTTATGTGCAGCTTGGTCGATAGCAGGAACCATGTTGATGAAGCCTGTTTCGAGTTCGTTTTGTGCTTTTTTCACATCTTCAATCATGCTGTCGTAACGCAAGTAGGTGAAGTTGGTTACTTTGTTGAACAGCCAAAAAGCCGAGGTTTCGGAGTAGGTGAGCATGTCGCCATTACCTACAGCAAAGGCTTCGGGGATGTTGTTAATGCCGCAGTAAACAGGTACATAGCAGGTACTGTAGGTGTCGTCAACGCCAAACCAAAGTATGCCGCCTATTGGGTCGGGCAGGTAATTGCGGCTTTGTGTTACAAACGAAAAGCCGGTTTGTTGGGTCGATATGGCGCGTTCGTTGCAGTATTCAACCTCATCAACAGTGAAAGTAAGCGGTCGCCAACGGTAAGGCAAACCATGAGGGCCGGCACCAATGTCGGTGGTCATGTCGATGGGCGTTCCTTGGTAATGGTCGCGCATCATGTCCATTACATCGGCTACCGATAGTTTGCGGTCGGGCTTGATCCACAATGGCATACGGTTGCTGCCAAAACCATGTTTGCCGGTTTCGATTTTGCCCATGGCGTAGTCGGTATATTTGTCCATTCCTTTGGCTGCTTTATTAAATCCCGACCACACGCGGGCTTCGCAAAAGCGTGCAGCACCAAAGTCGAGTGGAGCATAAACGTCGGAGAAGCTGAACTCTTTATCGGGGCCATTGTACCAGCCTTTGGTTTTGGCAAACGAAATAACATCGGGCGAGTACAAGCAGTTTTCGTTGTCGTTAAGCGGAAAGGTTGTAATGCGTGCTTGGTTGGCGTGTCCGCTAATGTAACCATCGGGAATGCGTTGTGCTACCCAAACGGCACCTTTTTCGCCTTCGCCCTTGCCAATCATTTCCATAATCCAAACCTCGTTGGCATCGGCAATCGAAAACGATTCGCCCGAGCTGTAGTAGCCGTAGGTTTCAACCAAATTGGCCATCACTTTAATGGCTTCGCGTGCAGTTTTGGCGCGTTGCAGGGTTACATAAATCAAACTGCCATAGTCCATTATGGCGCCGGCTTGGCTGCCCAATTCGCTTCGTCCGCCAAAAGTGGTTTCCGAAATGGCCAACTGGTGTTCGTTCATGTTTCCCACTACACTATAGGTTTGAGGTATTTGTTTGATCTTACCCAAGAATGTACCGGTATCCCATTCGTAAATGTCGAGCATGGTTCCTTCGGAGTGGGTTGCTGCCGGTGTGAAATACAACTCGCCATACAAAACATGCGAGTCGGCAGCATAGGTAACCATTGTTGAGCCATCGGTTGATGCTCCTTTTGTGACCATGAAATTGGTGCAGGCCAACGAATGCAAAACAAGGCTGAATATGATAACAGCCGATAAAACGATTTTCTTCATAATAAAAATATTTTGTCGTGTAATATTCGGTTTCAACAAAAATATAAAAAGACTGATTAATTCAAAGAAACAATGGAACAGGCTTGGTGGTTTATTAAAAAAAAAGAGGGTGTTTTGGTTTGTTCAAACACCCTCTTTTTTATAAAATGAAATGTATTTTAAATAATATCTATTGCATAGCAATAAATAAACAATCAAAATTATTCATATTCAACAACATCGCTAAGCCATTCGTAAGTGCCATCGGCATATACTATTGCTAATTCGGGATAGCTGTCGCCCCATTCGTAATCGTTGTACATTTTAAATTCAACATGACCCATTACAGCTTTTTCGGCTGTGTGTATTGCAACAACATCGAGTTGTGAGTTCAGATAAGTTAAATCGGCATTTTCTTCGTTTTCTTCATTGTAATTTTCAATGGCTTCAATGTTGATCCAGCCGTCGAGTTTAACGGGGGCAACAGTATAATCACCTTCGAGCTTTTCAATGTATTCCATATCCGAAGTATAGGTAATATCGAGGTCGTGGCTCATTAGCTCTTCGGAGTTGTATTTGTACATTACTTTTGAACGGTACTTTGTGCCGCTACCCGAAAAGCTGTAAGTAAGCTTGTATCCATCGGCTTCTTTCGATGCGTCAACCGAAAGAGGTAAGCCTTCGCTGTTGTATGTGGCTTTGTAAGAGGCTTCGAGCTCTTTTTTGCCATCAATGGTAATTTCAACGTTCGCGCTGGTTGGTATTTGTTCTTCGGTTTCAACAGTTTCGTAAGTTTCAGTAAACCAATTGTATTCTTCTTCGTACGATTTGATTGTGGTGAACTCGAGGTTGGTAATGGTTAATACGGCATTGTTGATTTGGTTATACTCTGCTGTTTCGTCGGCAGGATATTTAAGTTGAAAAACACTGTTGCTTTCTTTAATAAAATCAAAATCTTGGGTGTAGAAGTTATATTCAAAATATCCGTACATACTACTTTCGTCGTCGTCATCGTCGAATAAGCCCGATTTAAGAACGCTTTTTTCGCCCCTAAAGTAGTTTAGTGCATTGCTGTAGGTGAAATCGAATATGCTTAAAACTTTTTGGCTGGTTTTTGCCGATTTCAATTCAGCTCCCGACATGTTTGCCAAATGTTGAAGCGAGCCCATTGCAGGCGTGGCAACCATTTGATCGAATTTGGCTGTAATTTCTTGGTTCGCAGCCCTTATTTCAACTTTTGCGTCTTCTGCATCCATTGTTTTGTTGGGTGTGCCGTTGTTTTGAAATAAGTTACACGAGACCGTTATTGATGCAAGAACGATTGCGTAAAGACTTAAAAATAAGATTTTTTTCATGATTGTTTTTTTAATAATTGTAGTACAAATTTAGCTTGTTTCGGGCAATTGTCAAGCTTTTGTCAAAAAATGTTTTTTGCTATTATATAATGGAACAATAGTTATATATTGCCAAAAACTTAATGAAAGGTTATGTCCAAAGAAGTTGTTTTAGTTTTTCTGATTTTTTGTTGTTTGTCATGTCGAAACAACAAGCTTGATGATACAGGCAGCTTGGCTTTGAATGCCAATGTTCCATTTGCTATCGATGGCTTAAACGAAACCAGAAAGGGGGATATTATCATCAGGCCAAATGTTAATTTTTTACCTGGTTCGGCCAGTGTTCCAAATGGTGCAAATTTTGGTCATGCAGCAATTGTAACAAAAGGCTTTAAACACAACAATATCGACACTTTGCTCATGAATACCTTAATAAT
>DAOSWJ010000086.1:0-6595 GCA_035380005.1 Prolixibacteraceae bacterium
GCAGTAGCTACCCCGCTTTTCACACTGAATGACAAATTCAGGATTTTGGGAGAACCCTTCCGTAAAAAAGGCACAAATGCCAACGAAACTTTGTCCGAATTTGTAAAACGCCGCTTAGGTTGCAGTTTTTTGAATTACGCAGTTGACCCTTTTATTTCGGGTGTTTACGCCGGCGACCCCAACTACCTGATTACTCGCTTTGCCTTGCCAAAATTGTATGCTTTGGAACAGAACTACGGTAGCTTCATAAAAGGGTCAATCAATAAAGCAAAAGAACGAAAGCATAACCTACGTTTACAAAAAGCTACCCGCGAAGTTTTTTCGGTACAAGGAGGATTAAAAAACCTGATTAACGCACTTACCGAAAAAGTGGGCGCCAACAACATTTTGCTCAATGTAAAAAACACCAGCATAAAGCTAACAACAAAAGGTTTCGAAATAAGCACAACGATAAACAACGAAACCATTATTTTTCAATCCGAAAAAGTTATCACTACAACAGGCGGCTATGAGCTGAAAAACCTTTTACCATTTCTATCAGATGAAGAACTTGCACCATTTGAAGAGCTAAAATATGCATCGGTAGTGCAGGCCATTGTTGGATACAAAAACTGGGAAGGCATTAAACTGAATGCTTTTGGTGGCTTAGTACCAACAATCGAGCATCGCGATATTTTGGGCGTTTTGTTCAACTCATCGTTCCTCAATGGCCGTTCGCCCAAAAACGGCGCATTGCTTTCGGTGTTTTTGGGTGGTACCAAACGACCCGATATTTTTGAAATGAACGATAATGAAGTGGAAGAAATTGTTTCGCGCGAATTATTACAAATGATGAAAATCCATTCTTTTAAGCCCGATTTATTCAAAATATTCAGATACAAAAACGCAATTCCGCAATACGGATTGAGCACTGAGAAACGTTACGAAACCATTGATCAAATTCAACAAAAATACCCAGGACTTGTATTGGCCGGCAATATTCGCAACGGAATTGGAATGGCCGACCGAATTAAACAGGCACGAACCATAGCCGAAGAACTGTTTTAATTAAAGAACATAAAGCGATGACAAAAAAAACAGCAGTAATATTGGCAAACGTTGGCACACCCGATGCTCCGACAGTTTCGGCAGTGAGAAAATTTCTTTTTCAATTTTTGAACGACCGACGGGTAATCGATTTGCCATGGCTTTTGCAAAAGGTTTTGGTAAACCTAATTATTGTGCCTTTTCGTGCCCCTAAATCAACAAAGCTTTACCAAAAAATATGGGCCGAAAAAGGATCGCCATTGTTAACAATATCGAACAACACACGCGATAAACTGCAACATGAACTAGGAGAAAGCTCAACGGTTTACGTGGCAATGCGCTACGGAAAACCTTCGTTAAGAAAAGTATTACAAAAGCTAGAATCGAGAAACTTTGAGAGAATTGTACTTTTACCCATGTTTCCGCAATATGCTTCATCAACAACGGGAACAGTTGTGCAACTGTTAAATTCGCTTACAGCAAAATGGAATGCAATTCCTGAAATCAATATAATTGGCCAGTTTTACAATCATCGGGGGTTTATCAAAGCATTTGCGGTACAAATCAGCAAATACAATCCTGCTGCTTTCGACCACATCATTTTTTCGTATCACGGGTTGCCACATAGCCAAACCGACCGTATTCATCCAAAAATAAAAACGAGCGAATGCAACTGTTCGACACAATTTCCAAGTCATGGAAAACTCTGCTACCGTGCTACATGCTACGAGACGACCAGGCTCTTGGCCAACGAACTCAATCTGAACCAATCAGCTTATTCAGTAGCTTTTCAAAGCCGGCTTTCAAAAAACTGGCTGGAACCATTCGCCGATGAAGAGCTCGTGCGCTTGGCCATTGAAGGCAAAAAACGGATATTGATTGTAGCTCCATCGTTTGTTGCCGATTGCCTCGAAACCATTTATGAAATTGGCATTGAATACCAACAAATTTTCAAAAAGCATGGAGGCGATGAGCTTGTATTGGTTGAAAGTCTTAACGCCAACAAAGAATGGATAAAAACACTTGCAGAAATTGTAAAATAAAAACTGAAAGCAATGCACATTTTCGACAACATGCTCACTTTTGAATGGCGTCTTTTTTATACTTGCCTGGCTACTTTTATCATCAACCTACCATTTGGCTACCTACGTGGTGCACTAAAAAAACTATCGTTTTGGTGGTTTGTATCGATACATGTACCGGTGCCAATAGTTATACTTATCCGAAAATTTCACGATTTGGAATTGACATGGATACTTGCACCATTTCTGTTAGGCAGCTTTTTTCTGGGTCAGTTTGTAGGGCGAAAAATATATGCGCGGAGTAATAAAAAACGAAAGAAATGATTTTACAAATTAAAAGAAAAATCACATCCAAATAAGGGATTGTAAACTGAATAATCTTTCAGATCAAACATTCCCTTTTCGGTAATATTGCACGCCAATACACACTTTGTTTGACTTTTAAAAAGCGGTTCTACTTTTGCAAAGTTTAGCTTCTGTGGATTAACCCGCTCACTGTGCTTGGCTTCAATAAGATAAGTAACACCATCCTTTTCCAAAATGAAATCGATCTCAACACCATTTTGATCTCTGTAGTAGAATGTATTCTTTCCGGGCTGAAAATTATATTTACTAAGTTCGGTCAAAACAAAATTCTCCCAAATATTCCCAATATAAGGCGATTTTTCAAGCGCAGACCAAGAATTTATCTTCACTAACGAGGTAAGTAAACCGTTATCGCAAAAATAAACCTTGGGCGACTTGATTAACCTCTTACCCAAATTGTTATAATATGGAGGAAGAAGTAATACAATACCAGATGTTTCCAAAACAGCTACCCATGCTTTGATGGTATTAACTGCAACGCCAACATCTTTTGCCAATTCGGAATAATTCAACAATTGTCCGGCCCGCAGAGCAAGCAAGGAGACAAATTTTCTAAAATCACGTAAATTATTTACGTTGATCATCTGTTTTAAATCGCGCTCGATATAAGTTTGAATATAATCTTCGTAGTAGTCCTGGGGATTAAGATCTTGTGCCCAAATTTCAGGAAAACCTCCTTTCCAAAGTAAATCGTTTTTATTGACCAATAAACCCGAACTATTTAATTCTTTAGCGCTTAGTGTTCCCATTTGAATAATCCGCACACGACCGGCCAACGATTCGCTAACCTTTTCCATTAAAGCAAATTGCTGACTCCCGGTCAGTATCCATTTTCCTTTTGTATCCCTGTTCTCATCCACTCTTACTTTTAGCTCCCTGAATAATGACGGCGCATATTGTATTTCATCAATAATTACTTGATTCTTAAATCGATCAAGAAATTTCGATGGGTTTTCTTCAGCTTCCTGCGCATAAACAACCTTATCTAAGGTTACGTATTCGGCATCAGGAAAAAGCTTTATTAACAATGAGCTTTTTCCTGCTTGGCGTAGTCCTGTTAATAAAACAACTGGGCGATTTTTAACAGCCTCTTCTAACTTGTTCGTATGTAAGCGTTCTATCCACATAGCAAATTTTTTCAAGGTTAAAATTACACAACTTGCATTTAAATTGCAAATTATCTTAATCTAGATTGCAAATTATCTTAATCCAGATTGCAAATTATCTTAAATGTAACCACGCCTATTTTAACATGGAATCCACTTTTCAGAAATTTGCAATTCCAAAATTAGCGATAAACACAAATACAAAAGCCCCACCATCTTTCCGATAGTGAGGCTTGAAACATTATATTCTTCAAACTGAAAGTTAAACTGCTGTACCAATCCGGTATAAAAACTCAGGGGCAAAATCGGCCCCGTTAGCCCACTCAATGGTAAATGGATTTATTTTAAGAGATTAATAATTCCATTTATAACTGAGGCTACTTCATTTTTGTTTAACTCGGCAAGTTTTGAAACAATCAAAGATTGATTGAGCAAAAAGACTTTATGTAGTCGTACATAGCTCTGTAATGGTAGTACTTTCTCATTAACGAAACAATTATCTGAAAGCGGATAAGTAAGATGATCTGGTATATTCTTAGAAGTAATTTGCACCAGTAAATAGTCTCCCGTATTATTAACCTTACTATTGGAAACCACCAACGCAGGCCGCTTTTTTGTGATTGTCAGGTCTGAGAACGGAAAGTTGACTACCACGATATCGCCTTGTTTAAATCTCATCTTGCAAAAGTTTGTCCCATCGGTTATCTTCTTCTGATAACCATTCTACACTCAATGCCTTTTCACTAATGAGGGTAATTTCATCAATGTCGGTCATTGCATCTTTTTGTGGTTTAACGCTTTTTATGAAAGTTACATTTTTAAGAAAATCTAAAGCGAATTTCTTTGGTGTACGTTCATCAATGGTAATTACAAATTGATTTTGCATAACTTCAATCTTAATATAGAATACCAAAGATACAAAAAACAAGAAACAAAAGCCCCACCATCTTCCAACAGTAGGGCTTGAATATTTTAATAAAATCTAACTTGTCCAAAGTTTTAAGTTTCAACTTAAAACTTTGGACAAGTTGAAAAATCGAATTATTCTCCGTAGATCTCCAGCAGTATTTCCATAATCTTTTTACCGGCAGTGGCTACACTGGTTCCGGGGCCAAAGATGGCAGCTACACCTGCATCGTAGAGGTATTGGTAGTCTTGGGCTGGGATTACACCACCTGCAATTACGATGATGTCTTCACGCCCCAATTTCTTCAACTCTTCGATTACGGCAGGAACAAGGGTTTTGTGTCCTGCAGCCAACGACGAAACGCCCAATACATGCACGTCGTTTTCAACAGCTTGTTTGGCACTTTCTTCGGGTGTTTGGAACAGCGGTCCCATGTCAACGTCAAAGCCGAGGTCGGCATAACCGGTGGCAACTACTTTAGCGCCGCGGTCGTGTCCGTCCTGACCCATTTTGGCAATCATGATACGTGGCTGACGGCCTTCCGATTCGGCAAATTTTTCGACTAACTTCACAGCCTGGGCAAAGTCTCCGTCGTTTTTAGCTTCTGATGAATACACGCCTTCAATGGTTCTGATTACTGCTTTGTAACGTCCGGCAACAGCTTCGCAAGCGTCGGAAATTTCGCCCAACGATGCACGCTTTTTAGCTGCCTCAATCGATAATTCCAACAAGTTGCCTTGTTTGGTTTCGGCACATTTGGTAATGGCTGCCAACGCTGCTTTTACTTCCTCTTCGTTGCGGTTGGCACGAAGGGTTTTCAATCGTTCGATTTGCGACAAACGAACAGCGGTGTTGTCGATTTCCAAAATGTCGATTGGATCTTCTTTTTCCAAACGGTATTTGTTCACACCCACAATGGTTTGCGTGCCCGAGTCGATACGGCCTTGCGTGCGGGCAGCAGCTTCTTCGATACGCATTTTGGGCACACCGGTTTCGATTGCTTTGGCCATACCACCAAGTTTTTCAACCTCTTCGATCAAAGCCCAAGCTTTGGTGTACAACTCCTGAGTCAGTTTTTCAACATAGTACGAACCTGCCCATGGGTCAACCGCACGGCAAATTTCGGTTTCTTGTTGAATATAGATTTGTGTGTTACGTGCAATACGTGCCGAGAAATCGGTTGGCAGCGCAATAGCCTCGTCCAATGCGTTGGTGTGCAAACTTTGGGTGTGCCCCAATGCCGACGCCATGGCTTCGATACAAGTACGGCCAACGTTGTTAAACGGATCTTGCTCGGTGAGCGACCAACCCGATGTTTGCGAGTGGGTACGCAATGCCATCGATTTTGGGTTCTTAGGATTGAACTGTTTAACTAATTTTGCCCAAATCATTCGGGCAGCACGCATCTTGGCAATTTCCATAAAGTGGTTCATGCCAATGGCCCAGAAAAACGACAAGCGAGGAGCAAAAGCATCGATGTCCATTCCGGCATTGATACCGGCACGAAGGTATTCCAAACCGTCGGCCAAGGTGTAAGCCATTTCGATGTCGGCTGTTGCACCGGCCTCTTGCATGTGATAACCCGAAATCGAAATCGAGTTAAATTTCGGCATGTTCTTCGAGGTGTATTCGAAAATATCGGCAATAATCTTCATCGAAAATTCAGGTGGGTAGATATAAGTGTTACGCACCATGAATTCTTTCAAAATGTCGTTCTGAATTGTTCCCGAAAGTTGCTCCAAGGTTGCACCTTGTTCCAATCCGGTTACGATATAGAAGGCCAACACAGGAAGCACTGCTCCGTTCATGGTCATCGATACCGACATTTTATCCAATGGAATTTGGTCGAACAGAATCTTCATATCGAGGATCGAATCGATGGCCACACCGGCTTTACCAACGTCGCCCACAACGCGTGGGTGATCACTATCGTAGCCACGGTGTGTAGCCAAGTCGAATGCTACCGATAAACCTTTTTGACCAGCAGCCAGGTTACGACGATAGAATGCGTTCGATTCTTCGGCAGTTGAAAAACCTGCATACTGACGAATGGTCCATGGCTGAAAAGCATACATGCCCGAGTAAGGACCACGTAAGAAAGGAGGTAAACCTGCGGCATAGTTCAGGTGTTCCATGCCTTCGAGATCGGCTTTTGTGTAAACTGGTTT
>DAOSWJ010000086.1:6695-10786 GCA_035380005.1 Prolixibacteraceae bacterium
ATGAAGTTTTTGATGCCTTTGGCTTCGAGTTCTTCTTTGCAAGCAGGATTTCCGGCTACAACAAAAATTGGGTCGATAAGCATATCGGCGGCAGCAGGTGCAAATTCGGCGTACTCGTCGTCGGAGCTACAAATTACCACAATGTCGGCGCCAAGCTCAACAGCATCGGCAACGCCCTCTTCAACCGAGCTGTAGCCTTTACCTTCTTTCACATCGAAACCGGCAACAGCAAAAAAGTTACATGCAAACTGAGCGCGTGCTTTGCGCATGTTCAGGTTGCCAATGGTAAGCATAAATGCCAATGGTCGTTTGTTGTTTTTCGAATACACATCGGTAGCATAGCGCAAAGCTTCAAAAGCTTGAGCACCACGGTAGCGGGCCAATGGTTCGGCAACAGCATTTTCCGATTTACATACTTTCTTACTGAATACTTCGGTATCCAACTCTTTTTGCATGTATTCGGTGAAATTAGGAAACTGATTGGTTCCCAATAGATTTTCGCGACGGGTGGCAATGGCCGAATCCATTTTGGCAGCCGTTGCATTCACTTGCGCTTGTACAAAACCTTCTTTGAAAGCAGCCACGTATCCGCCTTTTTCCTGAACGTCGAGGAACAATTTCCAAGCTTGTTCTGAAATGCTATCGGTGAGTGTTTCAATATAATAAGAGCCGGCAGCTGGGTCGGCAATTTTATCGAGGTGAGCCTCTTCTTTCAACAAAATTTGTTGGTTGCGGGCAATGCGTTCCGAGAAAGGTGTGCTTTCTTCGAAAATGGCATTGAACGGCAATACGGTGAGCGAATCGGTTCCGCCCAACACGGCACTCATAGCCTCGGTTTGGGTGCGGAGCATGTTCACATACGGATCGTAAACCGTTTTGTTGAATATGGTGTTTTCGCTGTGGATAAGCATTTTGGCCGAGCATTCGCATTTGGGTCCATAAGCCTCAACCACTTTTGCCCAAAGCATGCGGGCTGCACGTAGCTTAGCTATCTCCATGAAGTAATTGGCGCCCACACCAAAATTGAATTTGACGTTGCAAGCTACATCGTCGATGTTCAAACCCGCCTCAGTTAAGAGCGTTAGGTACTCGGCACCCATAGCTAACGAAAAGCCAAGTTCCTGAACGATTGATGAACCTGCATTGCGGAAGTTTTTACCACTTACAGCAATCGAGCGGAAATTTTCCAACGAATTGGTTTCTTCCACCAAGCCTTTCAAGTCGGCAACTGAAGCTTCACTGTACGAACCGTTGCGAGTCATACTGCCCAGCGGGTCGGCATTAACCGAAGCCAAAACTTTAGCATCGGCACCATACTTTTGAGTGATGTACTGAGCCAGCACTTTTCCGTAGTTGGTGTTTTTGCAGCAGCAAACCAAGTTTACCTCAATGGCGTCGAGACAAATGTCCTTCAGCAACACCTCCAAATCGGACAGTGTGATTTCGTTGCAAGTATTAAAAACAAAACCCAGCGAGTTAACACCTTTGTTAAGCACTTCGAGAGCTTTTTTATTGGCCTCTTCGAAATTACGTACTTGAATATCCTGACGGATGAACCACTCGTTGCCATTGGTTTTAGCCCCGCGAACATACGGAAACTGACCTGGCAATACATTTAAATGCTTTAAAGTGTCGAGGTTTTCGGCACGGTAATAGGGTAAAACATTAAATCCTTCGTTTGTTTTCCAAACCAGTGTTTTTTCGAAATCTTTACCCTTAAGGTCGGCTTCGATTTTGGCCCTCCATTCGGCGCCCGAAACCTGTGGGAATTCTTCAAAAAGATTTATCTCTTTCTCTGCCATAACATAACTTTGTTGAATTTTTAAAACGGGGGCAAAGGTAGTTGTTTTAAATGAGTTAAGGCAGAAAAACAGGCTATAAAAAAGCAGATATTTTACACAAACTTATTCAAAATATGAGAATTGTCATTTCTTCTTGAAAAACGAAAGGGTTTCTTCCATTTCTTCGGTTTAGATCACCATTTTATGCAAACTTCCACATTAAAAAAATGATTGCTTTTTTTAGAATAAATCTGTTGGCTTTATTTTTAAAAAAGTATCGAGAGGAATACCTGCAGAACCAACCATCAGCACTTTTACAGGTTTGAACTTTTGAGCAAATAAATCCATTCCAGGGTTAACGGCTTTTACTCCACTTTTCACTTCAATAGCGATGGTTTTTCCGCTATGCATCAAAACAAAGTCAACTTCATTACTGCCTTCGCGCCAATAGTAAAGCTGAAAACGTTCGGAAACTGACTGGTTTATCAGATGAGCTCCAACAGCCGACTCAACCAATCGTCCCCACTTTGCCGGATCAAGCTGAAGTTCACTGAACCGATCAGGACTTTGAGCAGACAATAGTGCATTGTTGAAAACCTGAAATTTAGGGCTCGACGATCGACGGCGGATCACATTGCCGGCATACTTTTCAATCCCTGCAAGCAAGCCGCTATCGGTAAGCAAACTAAGATAATGCGACAAAGTAGTAGTATTGCCTGCATCTTGCAGTTCGCCAATCATTTTTGTAAATGATAGTATTTGACCTGAATATAGAGAGCCAAGTTCGAATAGTCGTTTTAACAAAGCCGGCTTGTCCACCCTGGTCATCATTAAAATATCTTTTGAAATGCTGGTTTCAATCAGTGAATCGTTAATGTAATTTCTCCATCGCTTTTCGTCATCAATTAAAGAAGCAGCACCCGGATAACCCCCAAAATAGATAAACTGATTCAGGTTAAAACCAAAAGCTTCGTTCATTTCGGCATACGACCAATGGCCCATGTGTACCACTTCGAAACGTCCTGCTAATGATTCCGATAATCCTTTTTGAATGAGCAAACGTGATGAACCCAGTATAATCACTTTAATATTCACGCCTTCACGACTATCTTTATCCCATTGCTGTTTAATGGTTTCGCTCCAATTATCAATTTTTTGAATTTCGTCGATAACCAACAGATGTTCTTTAGCTCCCGTTGTGGACATTATTAAACGGGCCGATTCCCATATTTGTTGAAGCCAGGTTGTATTGATGTTTGCTACTCCGTCGGCCGATTCGAAAGTATGGGGCATTGAAATTTTTTCGAGTAACTGTGAAACGAGCGTTGATTTACCAACTTGTCGAGGACCTACAATGACCTGAATATACTTTCGCGGTTCGTTTAAACGCTTTTCAATAATTTGTATTTGAGATCGTATGAACATGACATTCAAGTATTTGATGAATCAAAAGACAAAGTTAATCAAAAAACGCATTGTTTACTCAATACATTGAGTAATTTTACTCAATGTATTGAGTAAATTCATATCAAGCTAATATATAACATAATACATCATTGAAATACATGCTTTATTCCTTTTCTCTTGATAATAATTAGCAGAAAATGATTAAAAAATGTGTTTACTTGAAAAACGACAGGGTTTCTTCCATCTCTTCCGACTGACGGACCATTTCTTGCGAGCTTGCTGCCAGTTCTTCGGCAGTAACTGCATTTTGCTGCGAAATGTTATTGAGTTGGAAAATGGCCGAATTGATTTGTTCGGCTCCCATGCTTTGTTCGTTACTGGCTACGGTTATTTGTTCAACCAGTTCGGCAGTTCGCTTAATCTGTGGAATAAGCTGACTCAGCATTGCACTCGACTCTTCGGTTGAATTTACAGTTTCGTTTGAAATGCGGTTAATTTCGTCGGCAGCTTGTTTGCTCCGCTCGGCTAACCTGCGCACTTCGAGCGCCACCACAGCAAAACCTTTGCCCGATTCGCCTGCACGTGCTGCTTCAACACCAGCGTTTAACGCCAAAATATTTGTTTGATAAGCAATATCGTTTATCACGCTAATTTTTTCCAATATTTCGCGCGTTGAGTTGATGCTACGGGCCGACGATGCCGAAACCTGATCCATTGTATTGGTTGCTGCTTTGGCAATTTTATAAGTTTCTTGTGCATTGCCCGAATTTTGTTGAATATTGGCCAGCATTTCTTCCATCGAACTCGATATTTCTTCGAGCGAAGTTGATTGGGTTGATGCTGCCGATGAAAGCGAATCGGCTGCCGCATTTAGCTGTTCGCTCGACATGAGCATGGTTTCGG
>DAOSWJ010000087.1:0-10694 GCA_035380005.1 Prolixibacteraceae bacterium
AGGATCAAAAATTAACATCAAATACCCACAGCTAATAACCTTTTTAATTGGTGCTGTTGCCATGTTGCTGGCCACCCACATGCAAAACGTTCTTGAACTGATGCTTTATTCTTACGCATTTATGGTTTCGGGACTGCTTTTTCCGGTTGTGGGCTTTTTGGTTTACAAAAAACCTTCGGCAAAAGCTGCCATGTATTCAATGATTAGTGGCGGAACAATAACCTTGTTGTTAATAATATTCAACCCTAACCTCCCCTTTGGCCTCGATCCTAATTTCTTCGGTATAGGAGCTTCGGCATTAGTTTTTATTGCCTTGCAAACAATATTCAAAAGATAAATATGTACTTAAAAAAACCTATTTAAGACAAATTTATCCGTTTTTTACATCATAAGCCCTGATTTTTACATTGAGTGCTGTCTATCATCACTTTATCTTTGCAGTATAAATTTAAACACAAAGAACTGATGAAGACAACAATACATAAATCAACATCAAGGGGGCATGCCAATCATGGTTGGTTAAACACCCATCACACCTTTAGTTTTGCGAATTATTACAATCCCGAAAGGGTTCATTTTGGCAACCTAAGGGTTTTAAACGACGATATTATTGCTCCAGGTATGGGTTTTGGTAAACACCCGCACGATAACATGGAAATTATTACCATTCCATTTTATGGCCGCTTAATGCACGAAGATTCGATGGGGCACAAACAAGAAATTGGTCCCGATGAAGTACAAGTAATGAGCGCCGGCTCAGGAATATTCCATTCTGAATTTAACGCATCTGAAACAGAGGCCGTTAATTTAATCCAACTTTGGATTTTTACCAGCGAAAAAAATATTAAGCCCGCCTACGATCAGAAAAAATTCGACCCCTTAGCGGCAAAAAACCAATGGCAAACACTGGTTCACAACATTAACGGCCCTTTAAAAATCAGTCAACATGCTACAATATCGAGGATTTTTCTCGACAAAGGCCAAGAAATTGACTACCAGCTTAGAGACGGATCATTTGGCACCTACCTGTTTTTGGTAAACGGCAACGTTGACGTTGAAGGGATTGAGTTGGAAAAACGCGACGGACTGGGCATTGAACAAACCGAAAAAATTAACATAAAAGCATTAGATAACAGCTATTTAATTAACATTGAAGTTTAACCCATTAAATGAATAAAAAGATGAAAAAAGTTACAAGTTTAGTAATTGTTTTGCTGGTAGCCTTTGCTGCTGCTGCACAAAAATATGAAGTTAAAACCAGTGAATCGAACTTAAAATGGACCGGAAAAAAAGTAGCCGGCTCACACTATGGTCAAATCGATTTGAAAGAAGGATCGTTTACCTTAAAGAACGATCAAATCGAAAGCGGAAAATTTGTGATCGATATGAACTCGATTACTTGCGACGACCTTACAGGCGACATGAACAAAAGCCTTGTTGGGCACCTTAAATCCGACGATTTCTTCTCGGTTGAAAGCTATCCCGAAGCAACCTTGCTCCTTTCGGAAAGCACAAAGCTCAATAACGGAAAAGCTACAGCAAAAGGTTTGTTAACCATAAAAGGTATCACACATCCGGTTGAGTTTGAAGCCAAACAAACCGGAAATAAATTCAGTGCAGTTATTAGTGTCGATCGTACTTTGTACAATGTACGCTATGGTTCAGGAAAATTTTTCAGTAACCTTGGCGATAACATGATCAGCGACGAATTTACCCTCGAAGTTGAATTGCAAACATCGGTTAAATAAAATATATAAAACCCAAAAACCTTTTTAACCCGGAAATATCCGGGTTTTTTCTTTTCTGATTAAACCATTGTGTAAAAAATACGTCAATATCATTTTTATTTTATTTAATTTTACGGCCCGAATCTAACATTCATTAAACCTTAACAAAACTGTGCAAAAGTTTTTTTTAACAATATTGTTGCTATTGGCTTTTTCGTCTTTGTTCTCGCAAGGCTACACCAATATTCTAATCGATAAAACTTACGAAAAAATAAGCTTCGAAGCCTTTACAAAGCAATTAAAAGCCGAACATCAAATTGATGTGATCTACAACAACGAGTGGACTTCGGAAATAGAAACACCCGAAATAAAACGACCGCTCACACTCGATCATTTTCTCACTCAAACACTTACAAGCTACAACCTGCATTACCTTGTTTTCCAGAATCACATTGTAATTATGCCGGGTGGTTTTGTTACTTACCAAAACGAAACGGAAAACTCCGAAGTAATTATTGGCAACCCTATTGATAAAGGAAAATACAAAACCGCTACCCTGAGCGGCACAGTTTACGATGGAAAAACCAATGAGCCAATACCCGGTGTTCAGGTAATTTGCGAAAACCTGTCGAAAGCCGTTTCGACAGATGGAAAAGGCTTTTACGAAATTGAACTCCCAACCGAAAAACACCGCATTCGCTTTTCGTTTATGGGTCTCGAAGACGAAGAGCGCGACATAAGCATTTACAGCAGCGGTATTTTCAACATCGATTTGTACGAAAAATCGATATCGATAGACGAAATCAATGTTAGTGCCGAAAAGCCCGAAGACAACTTTCGATCAACATCGATGGGAATGGTGAAATTGAGCATGAAATCGATCAACAAACTTTCGGTGCTCATGGGCGAAGCCGACATTATAAAAAGCATGGTTTTGCTGCCCGGTGTGCAATCGACCGGCGAAAATGCATCGGGGTTTAACGTGCGCGGCGGCAATGCCGACCAAAACCTCATATTGGTTCACGATGCCCCGGTTTTTAACAGCTCGCACCTTTTTGGCTTCTTTTCGATGCTCGACCCCATTGTGGTTAGCGATGTTACCTTGTTCAAATCGGGGTTACCGGCACGTTACGGTGGTCGCATCTCGAGTGTAATGAACGTAGAACTGCGAAAAGGGCAAAGCGAAAAAATAAAGGTAAACGGAGGAATTGGCTTGGTAAACAGCCGCCTTTCGGCTGAAGGCCCTATTGGTAATAAAATCAATTTTATTGTAGGAGCACGCTCAACCTATTCCGACTGGATGCTAAAAATGATCAAAAACTACGATTTGCAAAACAGCTCAGCAAATTTTTACGATTTCAACGCTAAAGTTGATTACAACATCAACAATCGAAATAAAATAAGCTTATTTGGCTACGGCAGCAACGACGACTTTTTGTATTTCGGAAACGCTCAATACAGTTATGGTAATTTATTGGCATCGGGGCGTTGGAACCATATTTATAACAACAACAACTCGGGAGCATTAAGTTTTAACTTGAGCAATTACAAAGCACAAGTGGTTGATTTTACCCAACAAAACATGGAATACAACTTGTTTACAGGAATTAACCAGCAACAATTGGCTTACCATTTTTCATCGAACAGTGTTGCCCGTCACAAGTTTAATGCCGGTGCCGGTATTATAGCCTATAACATTGAACCTGGCCGTTCAACCCCTTACAACGACCAATCGATTGCCCAAACGCTTGATCTTGTTAACGAAAAAGCTTACGAAGCCAACATTTACATCGAAGATGAGTTTGCCATAACCCCCGAACTGGCCGTTGTTGCCGGATTACGTTACTCGGGCTTTGCACACAACGCACAACGCACAATCAACCTTTATCCCGAAAATGCGCCCCGCAACAGCCAAACCCTAGCAGGCACACAAAGCTTTCAGAACAATCAACTTTCGGCCTTTAAAAATGCCGCTGAACCACGTGTTGCTTTGCGTTACGAATTCAGAAACTCGAGTTCGGTAAAAGCAGGCTATAACCGAACAGCACAATACATAAGGCAAATATCGAACAGTGCATCCATTACCCCTGCCGATTATTGGAAAGCTGCCGATGAATACATGCAGCCACTTTTGGCCGATCAGTATGCAATTGGATATTTCCGAAATTTCAAACAAAATACCTACGAAACATCGTTCGAGGTTTATTACAAAGACATAAAAAACGAAGTAGATTATAAAAACGGTGCCCAACTAATACTAAACCCTGCACTTGAACAGGTACTGATAAGCGGCATTGGCTATGCTTATGGTGCCGAACTGCTCATTAAAAAGAACAAAGGCGACCTAACAGGCTGGATGGCATATACTTACTCGCGATCATACAAAAAAATTGATGGCAATTTTGCCGAAGAGAAAATAAATCGTGGCGAATGGTACCGATCGAACTACGACAAACCGCACGATTTAACATTGGTACTCAATTATAAGTTATCGCGCAGATTCACTTTTTCGTCGAATTTTACCTACAGCACAGGAAGACCTGTTACCTTGCCCGAAAAAAAATACTTTGTAAACAATTATGAAGTAATCAGCTTTTCCGATCGCAACAAATACCGCTTGCCCGATTATCACCGCCTCGATGTAGCCATAACCTACGAAGGCAGTTTGCTTAAACAACAAAAATGGAGAAGCAGTTGGACCTTGTCGGTTTACAATGTTTATGGACGAAACAATGCTTTTTCGGTTTTTTATGAAAAACAAAAACCAACAAATGCAAATAATTACAACACTTATGGCATGTATAAATTTTCGGTGATAGGTGTACCTGTTCCATCGTTTACCTATAATTTTTGGTTTTAATTTTACGCTATAATGAAGATTAAATTCACACATATATTAATCATAATAACATTGGCCCTATTAACTTATGGCTGCGAAGATTTTTTTGTGCCCGAGATAGAACAAACACCTCGCTCGCTGGTTGTTGAAGCCATTTTAACCGATGAGCCCGGCTATTGTGATGTAAAGCTGAGCCGCACATCGGAATTCAGCGACCGATCGTATTATTATGGCGAACGTGGAGCCGAAGTTTATATTTGGTCGCAAATAGGCGAAAGCTTTGGCTTCACCGAGATATCGAGCGGCGTTTATCGTTCCAACGATTCGATTACCACGCAACCCGGTCTGAATTACTTATTGTATATAAAAACCAAAGATGGCAACACGTTTATGTCGGAGCCCCAAAAAATGCAGGAGAAATGCGATATTGAAGAAATTGTATTGCGCGATTCAGTAATGCGCGAGGTAAATTATAATTACTGGGGTGAGCCTTATGTTCGCGATTTTGAAGGCATTTCGTTCAATGTTAAACCAGCATTGCCCAAAAAACCCGATGCCGGTTTTATTTACCAATGGGGATCACTAATCAACTATTTGGTTTTCAGCTCCGAACCACCAGCCGAGTTTTACTATTATTGTTGGAAACTTTACAACAACCGTACATTTTTTGTGTACGATTATTATCAGGATCTCAGCGAACAATCCATGATTCTCGACGATCTGCATTTTATGTCGTACTACACCATCAGCCCCGAACCTCTCGACTCGAGCCGCTTCGAAGGCACTGTGCAATCGGCAATTTCGTACAGCATATATTATAAATTAAAGCAATACACAATTAATACCGAAGCCGCAAAATTCTGGCGCAGTGTAAAACGTCAAGGCGAAGCAAGTGGAAAACTTTTCGATCCGCTTGAAGAAGAAATTGGAAGCAATATTTATTGTCAAACCGATTCGAGTATTTGTGCCTACGGCTTTTTTAACACCGCTTCGGTAACCGAAAAAATAGTAAAAGTAAAACTGGGTACACGCGAAATAAGGTCGGTTGAAATGGGCGATACCTTCCCTGTTGTTGATAATACCGAAGGCTGCCTCAATCAACCTACCGATTTTTGGATAAACTACTAAAGCAATGAACATCAATAAATTCATAGTATTATTAATTGCACTTTTACCATTTGGGGCAATAGCATTTCAAAAACCAAATTCGGTAGCCATTCAAACCGACAAAACGGTTTATGTGTCGGGCGAGACCGTTCGCTTTAAATGCACCCGAATTCAAACTGAAACGAAAGACAACCCTGTGCTTTATGTCGATTTGTGCGGCGAAGGTTACATGCTAGAAAATTGCCTCTACCAATCGGCAAACAACCACTGGCAGGGCGAAATTGCAATCCCCGACTCGGTTCAAACAGGTGTTTATTTGTTAAGATGTTACTATGGAAACCAACATGGCCAACTAAGTATCGGTGCTTTATTGCTACCTGTTGTTAACCGTTTTGGCAACAACGAAGTAAACAATCAGCGCAAAAGCAACAACAAAGCTCAAGTATTCAACCCATTTGCGATTGACACGAGCAATACCGGCAGCATACTTAAACTGCAAAGCTCAACCACACATTTTGCACCCAACTCAACGGTTAAAATCGATATCGAAAGCCCTTACAAAAAGTGGCATGGAGGCCTGGCAATGAGTGTGTTCAAAATCGACACCGGCTTGATAAGCAATCAAAGTAAAGCTAACATTGAAAACATGTACACCCCCCACCCCGACATTCAAATTTACAACAACTTAAGCCTAAGCGGGCGAATTACTGATAAACGAAACAACAAACCGGTTAATAAGCAAATGGTATTGCTTTCGATACCCGATAGTGTTGCCAATATAACCTATGCCTACACCGATGAAAACGGCGTGTTCAGCTTTCAAATAAAAGACCAATACAACGACCAAAACATTATTGTTCAGAGCATTGATAAGAAAAACGAATTCAACATTTCGTTATTTCCAATGTTTTTATTGCCTCCGCAAAAAATACCCTATTACGTTTCCGATGATTTTATGAATTCCGAAGAAACAAAATTAGCTGTATTAAGAACAACACTGCACAAAGCCTACGCCGGTGAAGCACAAATAAAACATGCACCCAGAAAACAAACGACACCGTTTTATGGCCTTACCGATCGCCGCATTTACCCCGAAATATATATCGATTTAGACGATTTTAATGAAATAGCCTGGGAAATACTTCCAACATTAAAATACCGCATAAGCCGCGATAGCACTTATCTTAGGATATGGGATCCCGAGAAAAAAATATTTTATAATCAACCATCGATTTTGGTCGACGGGGTTCCCGTTTTCGATCCGGCAACACTTAACATACTCAATTCGAAAAAAATCAAATGGATCGAAATTCAGGCACAAACCCGTTGTTATGGCGATATATTCATCGATGGTTTGGTTGCAATACAAACCCACAAGGGCGACTTCAGCGAAATAGAACTGCCTAAAAATGCGATAAAATCGAACATCAGAAGCTACAGTTTGCCTTATGAGGCAAGCAACGAAAACAAACCTTTTTTTAGGGATGTTTTGCATTGGGATCCTTACGTGCAGCCTACCGGAGGAACAATTTCAATACCATTTGAAGCATCGGCTGAAAAAGGAAAATACCTGGCAATTGTAAAAGGATTCGATGAACAAGGAAACTTGCAAAAAGCTTTTTTAACTTTTACCATTCATTAAAAAGCTAGAACAGATGAAACAAATAACAACACTACTGCTAATCGCATTATTCGGCCTGCAAGGTTTAAGCACTTTGGGAAATAACAATGGCGAAAAAGTGAACATTGTAGGGATACTATACAACCATCCGAATAATTACGAAGGCTCGCCCTACCTTTTCCCCGATTGGAAAGACGGAAAAATATACTTAAACAACGGGCAAACAACTGAAAATTTACAACTCAAATTCAGCATTTTAAGTGGCGATCTCATTTTCTATCACGAAACATTAATGAAACTATTTGTGGTTGACCCTATCAGCATCAATGCTTTTTCGATTTACAACAATACCGACAGCTTATTTTTCAAAAAATACGAAGGGGAAAACCTAAGCTACAGGCTAAAAAACGGCGATTTCGTTGAAATGCTGTACAACGGCCAACTAAAGTTCATGCTTAAGCATACGGCCAACATATCGGTAGCCAACGAGCTAAATTCAAAAGATAAAATATTTCCACGCAAACGTTATTTCATTCAAATTGGCGAAAACACTTTCGAAACAAAAGCAAAAATAAATGCTGTAAGTAAGCTTTTCCCCGATCGCAAAAAAGAAATAAAACGATTTGTGAACGAGCAACATTTAAAGCGAAAATCGCTTCCCGACATCGTTGAACTGCTCAAATTCATCGACAAAAACGACTAATTTTTCAATATTTTATCTGAAATGGTTATAAATAATCATTTTTTTTCAACACAAAAGGAAACATTCGAATAATCGATTTGATTGTTTTGAACACTTAACAGACAAAGCCTGCAATCAGTAAAAAGCACAAATTTAGGGCTTAATGACTCTCTATACGCCTTTATTCACGGCTATTAGCGTTAAAAATGCCTTTGCTTTAATCAAGTTCATTATTATATTTGTTGGCCTTTAAAAATTTCGAATTAATAAAACCTATATAAAAAAATGTGAACTATGAAGACGTTCAAAATTATTGTACTTGCGAAACAGGTTCCCGACACCCGCAACGTGGGCAAAGATGCCATGAAAGCCGACGGTACCGTAAACCGTGCCGCGCTGCCTGCCATTTTTAACCCCGAGGACCTTAACGCACTCGAACAAGCATTGAGGGTAAAAGATCAAATACCCGGTGCTACAATAACTGTTTTAACCATGGGCCCTGCCCGTGCTGCCGATATTATTCGCGAAGGCATGTTTCGTGGTGCCGACGACGGTATTTTGTTAACCGACCGCGCATATGCCGGATCAGATACACTTGCCACATCGTACGCTATATCGAGGGCCATCAAAAAGTTTGGCGATGTTGATTTGATCGTATGTGGCCGTCAGGCTATCGATGGCGATACTGCCCAAGTTGGCCCGCAAGTAGCCGAAAAGCTTAATTTACCACAAGTTACTTATGTTGAAGAAATTCAATCGGTTAACGAGCAAACCATTCAACTAAAACGTCGTTTAGACAATGGAGTTGAAATAGTAAAAGCACCTGTACCATCGGTAATTACCGTTACAGGTTCGGCTGCTCCTTGCCGTGCTCGCAATGCCCGTTTGATCATGAAATTTAAACATGCCAAAACGGTTAGCGAGCGCCAGGAAGCCAACGAAGATTACGTGAGCCTTTTCAACGAACGTCCGTACCTGAACATTACCGAATGGACAGTGAACGAAGTTGAAGTTGAAGCTGAGCAACTTGGTCTTTCGGGTTCGCCAACAAAAGTGAAGAAAATTGAAAACGTGGTTCTTCAGGCCAAAGCAGCTAAAAAAATTGAAGCTACCGATGCCGACATCAACCTATTGATGAAAGAACTAATCGACAGTCATACCATAGGATAAACCATAGCCATTATGAACAACGTATTTGTATATATCGAAATAGAAGACGGGGCAATAGCCAACGTGAGCTTCGAACTGCTCACCAAAGGCCGTAGCCTTGCCGACCAGTTGGGATGCCAACTCGAAGCTGTAGTTATTGGCAGCAAACTTGAAGGAATTGAAGCGCAAATTTACCCTTACGGCGTTGATGTAGTACATGTTGCCGACGATGCCCGTTTGGCGCCTTACACTACCCTGCCGCATACTTCAATAATAGTGAACCTGTTTAAAGCCGAAAAACCACAAGTAGCGCTTATGGGTGCAACACCAATTGGCCGCGACCTTGGCCCACGCGTTTCGTCGGCATTATACAGCGGTTTAACAGCCGACTGCACCAGCCTCGAAATTGGTTCGCACGAAGACAAAAAAGCCAACAAAATTTACGAAAACCTGCTATATCAAATCAGGCCAGCCTTTGGTGGAAACATTATTGCTACCATTATTAACCCCGACTGCCGTCCGCAAATGGCAACCGTTCGCGAAGGGGTTATGAAAAGCGAAATTCGTTCGAAAACCTACAAAGGCAAATTGAAAAAAATTGATGTAGCCAAAATGGTGAACGACGAAGATTTCGTTATTTCAATCATTGAGCGACATATTGAGCAGAAAAAAGTAAACCTTGGAGCTGCACCTGTTATTGTTGCCGGCGGTTATGGTATGGGAAGCAAGGAAAACTTTGCAGCCTTGTTCGAATTGGCCGATGTACTGGGTGGAGAAGTTGCTGCCTCGCGTGCTGCCGTTGATGCCGGCTTTGCCGATCACGACCGCCAAGTAGGCCAAACAGGGGTTACCGTTCGTCCAAAACTATACATTGCTTGTGGTATTTCGGGGCAAATTCAGCACCGTGCAGGCATGGAAGACTCTGCGCAAATCATCGCCATCAACTCCGATGAAAATGCGCCCATTAACTCAATTGCCGACTATGTAATTAAAGGCGAAGTGATGGATGTAATACCAAAGATGATTAAATACTACAAAGCAAACAGCAAATAATAATAGTCAATCGTCATTAGGAAAAAGCCATTAAAGCATTTTCTTCCCTGAAGACCAATGATCAATGACTAATGACCAATGACTTAATCAAGAATATTATGGCAAATTTTTATACCGATAATAAAGCCCTTAAATTCCATCTCAGTCATCCTTTGATGGAAAAAATTGTGGCACTCAGAGAGCACAACTATACCGAAAAAGATAAATTCGATTATGCTCCGCTCGATTTTGAGGATGCAATGGATAGTTACGAAAAAGTGTTGGAAGTAATTGGCGAAATTTGTGCCGATATTATTGCACCCAACGCTGAAAGCATCGATGCCGAAGGCCCGCAGGTAATTAACGGACATGTGAAATACGCCCGCGGCACTCAAGAAAACCTCGATGCACTGATCAAAGCCGGATTGATGGGCATTACCCTGCCCCGACAATACGGTGGCTTGAACTTTTCAATCATACCATACATCATGGCAGCCGACCTTGTATCGCGTGCCGATGCAGGTTTTGTAAACATTT
>DAOSWJ010000088.1:0-5341 GCA_035380005.1 Prolixibacteraceae bacterium
AAGTTGTTAATCATAAGTTGATCATTCGCTTTAGTTGGGAAGATATGCTGTTTAGGAACTTCAATCCCGGGCCTGTTCATATTAAAGTAGTTTCGCCGCGTATCGAAGAGCTCAGCTTGCAAGGTTCGGGCAATATTTTTTCCGACTCCGATATTGAAACACCGCGCATGGAATTGAATGTTGCAGGTAGTGGCGATATTCAGTTGGCCAACCTGAATTGTGAATTGCTCGAGGTAAATATTTCGGGCAGTGGCGATGTTGTTCTTTCAAACAAAAAGCAAACCCGCGAAACCAAAGTAAACATTGCCGGTTCAGGCGATTTGAAAGCGTATCAGTTTAAAACCGAAGCTGCTTTTATACGAATTGCCGGCTCGGGCAATTGCGACCTCTATGTTACCGATTATTTGAATGCACGCATTTTGGGTTCAGGAAGTTTAGCTTACAAAGGAGAACCTCAAATCGATTCAAATATATCAGGATCGGGAAGCATTTACCATAAATAACACAAACAAAAAATAGAAAAATGAAAACACAAATCAAATTTATTGCAATAGCCATTTTTGCTTTATTTGGAATGCAGTCGTGCCTGTATTATGCACACAACGACATGTTTATGATTCACGGTACAGGGCCAATTGTTGCCGAAACCTTTGAACTTGAGGGCTTTACCGGAGTTGTATCGAAAACAGTTATCGACATTGATATTGTTAAAGGCGATGAACAAGAAGTATTGGTTGAGGGACATCAAAATATGATGGACTACATCGAAGTTTATGTTTCGGGAAACAGTCTTTATGTTGATTTAAAACCGGGCAGTTACAACAATTTTAAATTGAAGGTATTTCTTACCTTGCCTAATATCGAGTCACTTGAGTTAGAAAGCACAGGCGATATTACTATCGGCGATTTCAATAGGCTCGAAAACCTCGAAATTGATGTGCGCAGTACCGGCGATGTTGTTTCAACCGGTTGGCTGTCAATTATCGATGAACTAGATATTGATGTGCGATCGACGGGGAAAGTTGACTTGTTGGTCGATGTTGACCAAATAAGGGCAAACATCGACGGAACTGGCAATGTTACCCTCGACGGAACTTGCAGAAGCCAAATTATTGATATGGCAAGTACCGGTAATTACTTTGCTTATAACCTTGAAAGCGATATATGCGATATTAGCGTTAAGGGTGTGGGCGATGCAAAGGTTAACGTTAACGAAACACTCGATGCTTACATTACCAGTGTTGGTAACGTGTTTTATAAAGGCAACCCAAGTGTCGATGTTATTGATAATGGAATAGGCGATATAATTGCAGTAAGCAATTAATGTTTTACCTAATAACTTTTACAAGGCCACCGCTACCGAGCTGAATGATGCTCGAAGAGCGGTGGCTTTGTTTTTCGCTTTGTCTGTAGCTTACTGTATAATCAACAGCTTGTTTAATCTCTTCGGGTATTTGTGCAAAATTTTCAGGGCTTGCTTGTCCGCTAATGTTGGCCGACGATAAAACCACTGGTTTCCGAAAGCGTTGAATTAGTTGTTGCGTAAAGGGTTCGGTGGTAATCCGAATGCCAATATTGCCATTGCTGTCAAGTAGGTTAAGAGCAATGTTTTTTGCCTTTTCGAAAACAATGGTAGTGGGTTTAACGGCCAACTCCATAATGTCGAAAGCAACATCGGGTAAATCGTCGATGTACGATGAAACGCGGTTGATGTTCTCTAGCAACACTAGCATTCCTTGTTGTTTTTTGCGTTTCTTAATTTCGATGATACGTTGAACCGCTTTGCTGTTGGTCGCATCGCAGCCGAGCGCCCAAACGGTATCGGCGGGGTACAAAATTACCCCACCTTTCCGAAGTATTTCAAGTGCATTGTTAATGTCTTCTCTAAAATCGGTCATTATTCGAAAGTGCTTACTCCATTAAAATCAACAGTTGCAAAATAGTCGTTAATGGTTTCGGCCCTTCTTATTTGAACCACCTCGCCATTTTCGCGAAGTAGTAGCTCGGCAGAGCGTAGTTTGCCGTTGTAGTTGAAGCCCATTGAGTGACCATGAGCGCCTGCGTCGTGAATCACCAGTAAATCGCCGACATCAATTTTAGGCAACAAGCGGTTAATGGCGAATTTATCGTTGTTTTCGCATAGTGAACCTGTAACGTCATAAATACTATTGTGAGGCTGTTCTTCTTTCCCCAAAACGGTAATATGGTGGTAGGCACCGTACATTGCCGGGCGCATAAGGTTGTGCATACTGGCATCGAGGCCAACATATTTTTTATAGGTTTCTTTTAAATGCAAAACTTTAGCTACTAAAAAGCCGAAAGGACCTGTTATTGCTCGCCCCGATTCGAAAAAGATTTTAAGAGGAGCCAAGCCATTGGCCACAATATGGTTTTGGTAGCTGGCTTTAATTCCGTCGCTAACCCTTTTTAAGTCAACGGGGTTGTGCTCGCTTTTATAAGGTATGCCAATACCTCCGCCCAAGTTGGCAAACTCGAATTTAATGCCCAATTCTTTGTGCAAATCAACAATGGTGTCGAAAATAATTTCGGCAGTTTCGACAAAATAATCGGCATCGAGTTCGTTTGAAGCAACCATTGTATGAATGCCAAAACGCTTAACGCCCTTGTCCATCAGTTTTTTGTAACCTTCGAACAATTGTTCGCGTGTAAAACCGTATTTCGAATCTTCTGGATTGCCAATTATTGTATTTCCGCCTTTGAGTGCGCCAGGGTTGTACCTGAAGCAAACCAATTCTGGTATGCCTACATTTTTCTCAATGTAATCGATGTGCGAAATATCGTCGAGGTTTATAATTGCACCTAGCTCGATGGCTTTTTTGTATTCTTCGGCAGGCGTATCATTCGATGTGAACATAATTTCTTCACCCCTGAGCCCTACCTTTTCGGCTAAAACTAATTCGGCCAGCGAACTGCAATCGATGCCAAAACCCTGTATGTGCAAAAGTTTCATCAAATAGGGATTTGGGGCAGCCTTTATGGCGTAATATTCTTTGAAGCCTTCGTTCCACGAAAAGCTTTCGATAAAATGACGTGCATATGCCAACATTCCTTTTTCGTCGTAAATATGAAAAGGTGTTGGGTACTTTGCTGCTATTTCTTCAATTTTTTCTTTGCTGAATGGTAATTTTTTGCTTCGCATATATTTTTCGAAATGATTCATGAAATGCAAAGATAGGACTTTATTGGAACTATTTAGAATTGTTCTTATGAAAGCTTTTAAATGTAAAGCAGGCATTAAGAATAAAATGCATCCAATTGCCATAAGGCTGAAAATTCATATCTTTGCGAACCTTAAACAGCTCGAAAAATCAAATAAAACAGAATATTATGGCATTAATCAACGAAAATTATCAGAAACTGCAAGCCGGTTATCTATTCCCTGAAATAGGGCGACGTGTTCGTGAATATACAACAGCTAATCCCGACAAAAAAGTGATCAGGATGGGTATTGGTGATGTAACACGCCCTTTGTCGCCGGCTATTGTTAAAGCTTTTCACGAAGGTGTTGACGAAATGGCCAATGCTGCAACGTTCAGAGGTTATGGACCCGAACAAGGTTACGAGTTTTTGCGCGAAGCCATTGCTAAAAACGATTATCAACAATATGGTGTGGCTATTAAAGCCGACGATATTTTTATATCTGACGGATCGAAATGCGATACCGGCAATATTCAGGAAATTTTTGGTAACGACAATGTAATAGCAGTTGGCGATCCTGTTTATCCGGTATATGTCGATACTACTGTAATGAGTGGTAAAACAGGCAAAATAAGCGAAAAAGGTTATTACGACGGTATTGTGTACATGCCATGTACCGAAGAGAACGGCTTTGTACCTGAATTGCCCACGCAAAAAGTCGATTTAATTTTCCTTTGCTATCCAAACAACCCAACCGGTACAGTTGCTACAAAAGAAGAGCTTAAAAAATGGGTTGATTACGCATTGGCAAATAAGTGCATCATTTTGTACGATGCTGCATATCAGGCATTCATTTCAGACAATGATATTCCCCGCTCGATTTATGAAATTGCCGGTGCCGAGAAATGTGCCATCGAATTTCGTAGCTTTTCAAAAACTGCCGGATTTACAGGCACTCGTTGCGCTTTTACAGTAATCCCCGATGGGGTTGTTGCTTACAACAAAGCAGGCGAGGCATTTCCTGTTAAACCTTTGTGGAACCGAAGACATTCAACCAAGTTCAATGGTGTATCGTATCCTGTACAAAAAGCTGCAGCTGCAATCTATACTGCTGAAGGAAAAAAAGAAACAGCCGAAATAATTGCTTATTACATGGAAAATGCCCGCATTATGCGCAATAGCCTCGAGGCAGCCGGTTACAAAGTGTTTGGTGGTGTTAATGCTCCTTATGTTTGGGTGAAAACGAAAAACAACATGAGTTCGTGGGACTTCTTCGACAAGGTACTTAGCGAAGCTAATGTTGTGGGTACACCCGGCTCTGGTTTTGGACCATCGGGCGAAGGTTATTTCCGCTTTTCCGCTTTTGCCGATCGCGAAAATGTTATCGAAGCAATGGAACGGATAAAAAATCTTGCATAGAAGATTTGAGATTAAAGACAAACGATAAATTACAGGAGATTTTAGTCAAAGATTTTGAACCTTATAATAAAGGCTGTTGGTAGGACAAAAAGAAAAAAGTCATTGAAGATCAACCTCAATGACTTTTTTCTTTAGATATAGAATGATTATCTTATTTGCAAACTCTTTCAAATATGAGGTTTTTCCACCGTCCTCGGGCAAAAGCATATTCGCCGTTGTATTCAACTATTTCTTCGTTCGAAATGTTGTTGAATGCAATGCCAATTACGTCGCCTTGGTTAAGGTTAAATTTTCCAAATGAATAAATTTTTTCAGTAAAATCAACTTCAGTTTTGTCGTTAATAATTTGGGCAACTTGGGTGCCGTTAATCATTAATTGATAAGTCGATTCGCCGTCAACCTCAAGTAATGTGGTTATTTTTATTTCATATTCGCCTTTTTTCTTTTCGAAAGTATAAGCGGCAATGGCAAATTGATTTTCGTACATTTCGGAGTTTACAGCCAGTGCGTCAATTCCGCGGTGAATATAAAATGGGACAAAGCCTTCTTTTTCAACAGCTGCAAATTGATCAATTGCCGATACGCTAAAAGGTGTGCAATCTTCTTTCGAACTGCAGGCATTGAATGCTATTGAAAACAGTATTGCAAGTATTGGTAATATTAAAGTAATTTTCGCTTTTCTCATTTCCCCATTTTTTTTAATAGTTAGCTTACAAAAATATTGAAATCGAAGCAAATGCACAAGTCAGAAATGCTTTGCCTT
>DAOSWJ010000088.1:5441-10633 GCA_035380005.1 Prolixibacteraceae bacterium
ATGCCTGTTTGGGTTGTGTAGCCATCAAGTTCCATAACCTTGCTGATTAAATGTTCGAACGGATAACCAGTTGGTCCCATTTCAAGTATGGCTTTTTTCAAACCATAGCGCGATGCCGTTGCGTATTTGTTCGATCGTAAAAGCGAAAAGGCCCGGTCGTATATCTTTTTTGTTGAGACACCATTGGTTAGCCACGAGTGAACGTCGCTAACAATGTGGTCTATTACGTCGAAATCGGCACCGGCACGTTCAAGCGAAGCAATTAGCTTTTTAGTTGAAAAAGGCTGGCTTTCGCCCGATGCTTTGCGTACCAATATATTTGAATGTGAATTGTTTTGAGAATTATTGTTCATTGGATTATTTAAATTTTGGTATCAATAGCATCGAAGATATAAAATTCACTTATTTAAGTGTGATTTATTGCAAGAAAATTTAAATGTGGTTAAAAATGGAGTGATAATTTTGAGATATGTTTTATTTATGTTGAAATAAATTTGTTCTAATTTTAAAAAAGCCACCAAGTAGCAAGTACCCGGTGGCTTGTTATACTTAATTCTGTTCAGTTTTATTCAACAAAAACAAATTTTGCTTTTAATCCACCAATTTGTACTTCGAACTCGCCTGGTTCGGTTACCCTTTTATTTTGGGCATTGATGAAGGAAACACTTTCGGGGGTAAGCGAGAACGATACAGTTGCATCTTCGCCTGGCTGAAGTTCTATCTTTTCGAATCCACGCAAGCGCTTTACATCGGGTGTAATTGATGCGTATAGGTCAGAAGTGTAAAGTTGTACAACTTCTTTACCTGTAATATTTCCTGTGTTTTTTACTGTTACATTAATATCGATAATGCCTTGTGAGGTAAGCACGGTATCGGATAATGTTAAGTTGCTGTATTCAAACGTTGTATAGCTTAAACCATAACCAAAAGGAAATTGAATGGCAAAATCGGATTCATAGTCGTATGCACCTGCCATTTTTGCTTGGTGCTCCGATGGTTTGTGATCGTATGTTACCAACGAATTTGTATAGAGAGGATAGGTATATGGCAGTTTTCCACTTGGGTTTACATCTCCAAAAAGCACATCGGCAATGGCCAAGCCGCCAAAATTTCCAGGCAAGTATGCATTAATAATTGCACTTGCATAAGGCTCAATGGTACGAATAATTCGCGGACGGCCTTGGTTAAGTACCATTATGATTGGTTTGCCTGTTTTTGCAAGTGCTTCGGCAAGTGCAAGCTGGTTTCCCGAAAGGCTTAAGTCGTGTAGGTCGCCGGGTTTTTCGGTATAGCTGTTTTCGCCAATAGCTAAAATAATGTAATCGACAGCGGCAGCAGCCCGAACAGCATCGGCAATGTTAATAGGTTCATCAACCCAATAGCGAGCACGATCGTTGTATGCTACGCCTTGTTCAAAAAGAATATGCTCACTTCCAATTTTATCGCTAATGGCTTCAAGTATTGTTGAATATTCGTCAACCATTTCGGGCATATTTGTGCCTTGCCAGGTATATGTCCAGCCTCCGTTTAATGCACGCATGGTATTTGCATTGGGGCCGCATACCAGCACTTTTGCATTTTTGGAAAGTGGTAAAATATTGTTTGTATTTTTCAAAAGGGTTACCGATTCCTGTGCTGTTTGGTAGGCAGCATCCCTGAATTCTTTGCTTCCAAATTTTGGGTAATCGGCAAAATGAGTATTCGGTTTTTCGAACAAGCCCAATTTGTATTTAATGTTCAATATGCGGCGTACAGCATCGTCGATGCGCGACATTGCTACTTCGCCTTCGTTAACCAGTTCTACCAAATAGGTGCAAAAGTCAAATGAGTAAGGGATCATCGACATGTCGATACCTGCATTGATGGCAAGTTTTACTGCTTCTTTTGGTGTGGCGGCAACACGGTCGCGGTCGTGAATGTTGTCAATATCGCGCCAGTCGGTAACCACCAAGCCGGTAAAGCCAAGTTCGTTTTTCAATAGTTTTGTTATCAGGTCGTAACTGGCATGAACAGGTACGCCGTTTATTAGTCCTGAATTAACCATAAGTGTATGAGCACCGGCTTTAACAGCAGCCTCAAAAGCAGGCAGATGGCGCTCACGAAGTTCAATTTCAGGAATCAATGCGGGGGTGCGGTCTTTTCCCGAAACAGGAGAGCCATAACCCAAAAAATGTTTGATGCATGAAGCAACACGTGTTGGATCGGCAATGTTGTTATTGTCGCCTTCGTAGCCTTTAACCAATTCAATGCCTAGTTGAGAAGTAAGGTAAACATCTTCGCCAAACGATTCCCAAATGCGCGGGAAACGTGGGTCGCGCCCCATATCTAGAACAGGTGAAAAGTTCCATGGTATGTTCGATGCACGGGTTTCGTAAGCTGTTATTTCGCCCCCTAAACGCACCAATTCGCGGTTCCATGTTGCTGCTTGTCCTATTTGTTGTGGGAAAAAGGTTGCTCCGGCTGTGTAGGTGACACCATGTATGGCATCAACACCGTAAATAAGCGGAATGCCCAAACGGCTTTCGTTGATGGCAACATCCTGAATCTGGCTGATAATTTCGTGCCATTTTTGAGGTGTAAGGGCTACGCCTCCCGGTACGTTGAGTATTGAGCCCACATGGTATTCGAGCAATGCTTTTCGCAACATTACCGAGTCGAGCCGAATAGGATGTGCGGTATGGTAAATATTGTTGCCTACAGTAACTACATCGATGGTTAGCTGTGCCATTTGCCCAACTTTTTCTTCGAGGGTCATTTGCTTCAACAGTTTTTCTATTTCAGGTATCCGCTCAACTTTTGCAGATGCATTGTCGCTTTTTGGGGCGTTGCAACTTGCCATAAATAAAACAAGCAGGAAACCAATAATCAATAAATTTCTCATTTTATAATTGTTAATAGTTAATAACTGTAAATGTTCTGCAAAAAAAGGAAAAATATAAAAATATTTGTGTGTGCACATGTCAACATTGATAGGCTAAATCGTTTCGTTAACAATAAAATCACGAAAGAGCTTTCGATATAATTTCGTATTCATAACCACGGCTTTGGGCAAAACGAATTAATTTAGCTTTTTTCTCGTAATCGGTTTGTGCTTTAATTTTTGATGCTTTTTGTTTGAGCATTGTTTTAAGTTTGTCGAAATAGGTTTCGTCGTCAATTCCATCAATTGCATCGAAAATTATTGAATCAGGAATGTTCTTATGGCGAAGTTGGAAGGCGATTTTCACTTTGCCCCAATGGCTAAAGTTGAACTTGTCGCGTGCATAAATAGTTGCAAATCTCTTATCGTCGATAAAGCGTTGAGCTTTTAGTTCGGCAATTATTTCTTGTGCATCATCGGCTGAGATTTCCCAGTCGGAAAGCTTCTTCAAAATATCGAAAGAGCATTTTTCGGCCCTGCTGCAAAGTGCCATACATTTCGAAAGTGCCACACTTAATTTCTTTTCCATGTTCAAATATGGAAAAAAAATGAATAAAAAAGTAGGGTGTGTTTTTATTTATGCGGATAAGATTACAAACACAGGATGTTAAACTTAAAATTTTAAAAAATGAAAGCACAAATGTTATTTCTAAGTATTTTATTGGCAGCGTTTTATTTAACAAGTTGTAACGACAGTACTGCCGATTTTGAGCCAGTTTATGAAAGTGTTGAAAAAAGCTTGATGATTGACGGAGAATGTACCGATTCCGTTTTTACAAGTACAACTGATGATCTTACTGAAGCTGATATTGAGAACCTTCACTTTATGAGAGAAGAAGAAAAGTTGGCTCACGATGTGTATCTTTACTTTTTTGATCTTTATGGCGAGCGTATTTTCTCTCAAATTGCGCAAAGCGAAGCTAAACACATGGAAGCAATCTCGAAACTACTTGTCTATTTTGAGATTGAAGACCTTTCAGCTACCGAAACTGGTCTATTCAACAATTCCGATCTACAAGCTTTGTACGATCAATTAATTCTATTGGGTGAAGAATCGCTTGAAGCTGCTTTGGCTGTTGGTGCCTTAATTGAAGAAACCGATATTGCCGACTTAATTGAAAGTATTGAAGAAACCGAAAACAGCGACATCGAGTTGGTGTTGGATAAGCTTTTAAACGGATCATACAATCATTTGAAAGCATTTGTATCGGTACTCTCAGCAAACAATGTTAATTACAGTCCACAAATTCTTTCGCAAGACGATTTTGATGCCATTATGGCTATGACGAATGGGAATAATGGAAATGGCAACAAACAAGGATACAAAAATAGTAATAAAACCAAAAAGGGTGAAGGTGCTCAGCAAATGAAGAAAAGTAATAAAGGTAAAAAGGGAGGACAAGCTTAAATATTTTATTTGAGTTATCTTTAAATATTTATGCAATCATTGTTGTCCGGTTAAAATTTCAGATTGCTTCGCAAAGCTCGCAATGACGTGGCTTTAATTGCATTTAGGTGTGGGAGGGGGTTGGTTGGCGGCGAAGCCGCCAATCAATCCCCTCCCACACCGCTAATAAGCACATAATGAAGTCATTGCGAGCACGGCGAAGCAATCTTTACAAATAGTTTTTGCTTAACCGGACAACATTGTTATGCAATATTAAAAGGAGCAGTTTTCTGAAATTGCTCCTTTGTTTTTTTTAATGTTATTGAACATTTTAAAAATAGATCTGATAAAAAAATTCTACATTAGCGAAACAATTAAATAACGAAACAATGAAAAAATTGGTTTTAAGTATCGTTGTGATAGCAATTAGTATGCTGTCGATGAATGCACAAAATGTGAATTTGAAAGTTGGCGACAAAGCGCCCGACTGGGTGTTTACCGATGCCGATGGCAATGAGTTTACCATGAACTCGTGGAAAGGCAAAGTGTTGCAGATCAATTATGTTGACCCCGATGTTTCGGACCTTAACGACCCTGCCAACGATGCGATCAAAAAAGAAACCAAAGCAGGCGGGCGTATCGACAGCGAGAAATTCAAAGGTTTTGGTATAGTCGATACCAAATCGACATGGAAGCCTAACATGTTGATACGCACCATTGCCGGAAACAAAGCTAAAAAATTTGACACAACTATTTTATTTGATTATAAAGGCACTTTGCAAGAAAAATGGGGTTTGCCGAAAGATAACTATACCATGGTAATATTAGATAAAGACAGGGTTTGCCGTGGTATTTACAAAGGCGAGATACCCGAAAGTAAATTTG
>DAOSWJ010000089.1:0-10621 GCA_035380005.1 Prolixibacteraceae bacterium
CGTTTAAGCGGTTCGTTTAATAATGTTATTTCGTACATGTGGGCAGGCGGTGAGCTAAACGGGAAACTTAAGTGGCAGTCGTTATTGCTCGATTTAAACGAATTCATGACCGTTTATCAACCGTCGGATAGTGTAAAACAGGTTTATATCGAAACAGACTCGACACAAACAACAAGCACTACTGGTCCAATTGAGTTTCCACAAAAAATGCATTTGGTTTTCGATGCCGATGTGAAGCAGATGCTTATCGATAAAATGAACATCACCAATACAAAGGGAAATGTTGAGTTGAAAAATCAACATTTGTATCTTGGTGGTTTGCAGATGGATATGATTGACGGGAGATTGAATGTGGACGGTAAAATTATTGCCGATGGCCGTTTGCACCCCGATGTTGATTTCAATCTCGATATCAAAAATATCGATATGCGCGAAGCATACCGCCAGTTGTCGCTTGTGCAAAAATACATGCCATTTGCTGCTTCGAGCCAGGGTAGTTTTTCAACTAAGCTGAATATGCAAACTCAAATTTCCGACAGTCTAAAGCTTATTGCATCGGAATTGAATGCAAAAGGGGCACTAAGTGTACAAAATCTAAAATTGGTTGATGCCCGTATTTTACAAAGCCTAAGTAAAGTAATTGCCACCAATAAATTGCGAAATGTTCAGGTCGATAACTTTACAGCTCATTATGCAATTAAAGACGGAAACCTTAAAATTGAGCCATTTTCGACCAAAGTTATGCAGCAGCCCGTTACGGTTGGCGGAACTTATAATTTAGGTGGAACAGTCGATTTAAAAGTTGATGCTACGGTCAATAAATCGTTGTTGTCGAATAATGTGCTTTCAATGATTGCTTATGTGCCAGGGCATGAGCGCATACAAAAAATCGATGTGGGCATGCTTATTAAAGGCGATGCCAAAAAACCTGATATAATTGTCGATAACGATAAAATCAAACAACAGGTAATTAATCAGCTAAAAAGCAGTTCGCCCAAAGAACTCGAAGATGCTGCAAGAAAGCTTTTCAACGATATTTTTAAATAATACCTTTTGTAGTTTTTAGTTTTGTGAAATATTTTAAACGATTTAATTATGAATGATTTTTTACACATGAATTTTGTTCCTTTTGCAAAAAGAATTTCAATAGTTGTATTGTTTTTAGTTTCGCTTTCGTGCCAAAGGTCCGATACTTCGTTACGTTTGGTGAATAACGAATACAAAACTTCAATTGCCGAAAGCCGCGAAATTGTGCGTAATTTCTTGCTTACATCGTTTAGCCCGGGCATATCGGTTTCGGTATCGCTTAACAACGAAATTGTTTGGTCCGAAGGAGCCGGTTTGGCCAGTAAAGAACTAAATGCCCCTGTTACCCGTCAAACAAAATTTAAAATTGGTAACACTGCACAAACTTTTACAGCGGCAGTTATTGCCTTGTTACAGCAACAAGGAAAATTAAACGTCGATAGCAGTTTTTATGCATACATTCCAAATTATCCGCAAAAAGATTACGATTTTACCCTAAGGATGTTGGGCGCCCATTCGGCAGGCTTACAGCCAACACGTATCGAAAGCCTAACCGATTTTGATAACCTTAAATCTTTGCGCGAATATGTAAAACTGTTCGATTATGCTCCGCTTGTTTATGAACCCGATACTTATTTTCAGGTTTCGGATTACGCGCCTGCAATGCTGGGCATTGTTGCCGAACAGGTTAGTGGAAAGCATTATTATCATCTTATGAAAGAAATGCTAATCGATTCGTTGGGCTTAACCAATACTACTGCCGATTATCCTTTTATAGTTATACCAAACCGCAGCGAAGCATACACGCTCGATTACCTGGCACGTTTGATCAATGCAACCGAGTTGAATTTAACGGCCCTTAGCCCCGTGCATGGCTTGCTTTCAACCGCCGACGATTTAAACCACTTTGCTTGCCAACTTTTGTCTCCAGGTTTTTTTACCGAAGAAAGTATCAATCTGTTTTCAAATTCGCACATATTGTCAAACGGTGCCGAAACCGGACGTAGTTTTGGTTGGATGGTTTTCGATGATGCTAAAAAACGTAAGATTATAGCCCAATTAGGAAATACTATTGGTGGCAGTTCGTCAATTATTATTTGTCCTGAATACAATTTGGTTGTAACAGCTTGTACTAATAAAAACGATGGGACATCTGAGTTGCCTGCTTATGCAATTGCACAGGTTTTTTTGAATCATATTGCGGCCCTGCATGCCGAACAAGCCGAAGAGGCTGCTGCCGAAGCTGCCGAACAACAAGAACTTGAAGAACTGTTTGGCGAGGAGGATGACGAAACCGAAGAGTAGTTTTTATAAATGGTAATTAAATATGATGGATTATTCAAATTCTGAAGTACGCAGGCAAGATCGTTTACTTGACCAAATTGCAGCAACCCAGCTATTGAGTCAAGGCGAATATGGCGTTTTGTCGATGTATTGCAATGAACATGGCGTTTATGGAGTACCCCTAAATTATGCTTGGGACGGCAACTCTGCGATCTATGTTCATTGTGCCCAACAAGGTCAAAAGCTTAAATGCATTGATAATAACAATGCTGTTTCATTTTGTGTGGTGGGCAAAACCAATGTGATTTCCGAAAAGTTTACTACCGAATACGAGAGCATAGTGTTGAACTGCAGGGCAACAAGAACCTTAAATGAATCGGAACGAATGAATGCCTTGGTACTGATCGTTGAAAAATATTCGCCAGGCGACAAGGAAGTCGGGATAAAATATGCCCAAAAATCATTCGATAGAACCGAAATCATCCGTCTCGATATTGAGAAATGGTCGGGTAAATGCAAAAAAATTCATCAGTAGTTTTTTACTAATGGTTTAAATCAGAAACTGCCAGCAAAAATTGTGATTTTGCCGGCAGTTCATCATTAACCAAAAAAACTAATTATGAAATATTTACTGTACAACTTTTTCGTAGAGTGATGCAACAAAGTAAACCCTAAAAAAAATAGTCGAGGGGGAAAATTCAATTAAAAAGGGGATTAATTATTATACTTAACAAAAATGAACTACATTAGCTTAAGTTTTTTGTGCGCGGTATGATTATTGTAAATCGATTGCGATAATATTTAAAAATTTATAACCATGAAAGTTTATACCCTAAGAACTAAGTTGGTGGCAATAGCACTTGTGGCGGTGGTCTTACTATCGGGCTGTGCCAGTACAACACTTATCGATTCGTATCCCAGTGGAGCCGATTTGTATTTAAATGGTGAGGCTGTTGGTCAAACTCCTTATGAAATGACCGACACAAAAATTCTGTACAGTTGTACCACTGTTCGTCTCGAAAAGAAGGATTACAAAACCTTCTACACAACTATTTGTCGCAACGAAGAGGCCGATGTTGGTGCTATTATTGGTGGCGTATTATTTTATTGGCCCTTTTTGTGGGCTTTAAAATACAAGCCTACTCATTTTTATCGTTTACGAGCCAACGATTCACCCGATGATCCAACTAACACCGATTTTAATAGTTTAATCGACGAAGAAAACGAATAAAGAAAAATGAGGCTGTCTCAGAAAATTGAGGCAGCCTTTTTTTATTCAATAATTTTGAATCCCATTATTTGCAGTTTTTTCAGCGTGTTTTCGGGTACATCAATAGCTTGTATTGTAAACGAGGGAAACTCGCGCCTTACCGGATAGTTGCCACGCTGTTTTTCAAATGTCGATGGCGATTCTTTTAAACATTTGCTGTCGTTAAATATTGAATATGTATGTAGCACCGCTTGGCCAATTATTTCCTGTTCAGTTTTGTTTTTTCCGTTTATTTGAATGATTGGCACTTCGGGTTTTTCAATATTTGAACATTCCCAATTGTCGATTCCTAATTCGAGTTTTTTACTTAATGCCCTTATGCTCATGCTTGTGCCATTGGCTTTGCCATCGCGCGAGTAACCTGCAATGTGTGGAGTGGCAATAAAAGCCATATTCATTAACTCCAAATCAATATTGGGTTCATTCTCCCAGCAATCGATAATTAATTCGTTTACTTTTCCGTTTTTCTTTGCTGTTTTAACTGCCTGGGTATCCATTACTTCGCCTCTCGATGAGTTGATAAATGCCAGTTTTTGGTTACAATTTTCGAAAAAGGCTGTATCGGCTAAATGAAATGTTTTGTCACTTCCGGTACGGGTAAGTGGTGTGTGGAAACTTACAATATCAGCATGTTGCTGGATTTGTTCGAGTGATACAAAACCTGCTGTTCCTTCGTTGCGTTGGCGTGGTGGATCGTTAATCAGCACTTTCATGCCAATGGTTTGACAAAGGAATGCAACCTTTGATCCTACATTTCCGGCACCAATAACTCCAATGGTTTTTGTATTTAATTGAATATCTTGTTTTTGGGCTAGCGAAAATAACGCTGCCATTATGTATTGGGCAACCGACCAACTGTTGCATCCGGGTGCATTGGTCCAGTCAATTTTATTGGTTTCGCAATATTGGGTGTCAATATGGTCGTAGCCAATGGTTGCAGTAGCAATTATTTTCACTTTCGATCCTTTGAGCAAGCTTTCGTTGCAAATGGTTCGTGTGCGGGTAATTATTGCATCGGCATCTTTTACAATTTCTGGCGTAGTATCTTTTCCGGGCAAATATATTACTTCGGCAAAAGGCTCAAGTGCACCTTTAATGTATGGTATTTTATTGTCGATAATAATCTTCATAAATTATTGTTGTTGAGTATTTTATTGAATGTGTTTTGTGTATAAAAATTCATTTACAATGTTTGTTGCATTTTGCAGTCTGTTGTTTTTGTTTCCCGAAACAATTTTGTAGTTAAAGTTATAGGCTTCGAGTTCGTTAATGTAAATATTGTGCAATTTTTGGCGGTTTTCGCCACCATTTTCGCGAACAGGGTCTTCAACCCATGGTATGTCGATATCACATACAATAAAAAGGCCGATGTTGCTTTTGTTAATTGCATGGTGTAGCCATTCGGGGTGCCTGCCATATACAAAATCGAACCATACCTTTGTAATAATCAGCCAAGTGTCAAAAAAAATTATTTGCTGTTCATTATGCAATTCTTTTTCTTTTTCAATTTGAAGCCTCGCAATTTTTTCAATATCGGTATAAGTGTATTTAAGTTGATGGCTTTCGATATAGCTACGAGCAAGTTCGGGTACGTAAATGCCATTGAAATGATCCGCAAGGCCTTGTGCTAAAGTGCTTTTACCTGTCGATTCGGCACCTGTTAATACTATTTTTAAGCTATTGTTCATTGCACGTCAATCCTTTTTTCCATTCAAAATAGCCCCAAATTGCTGCTGCAGTGTAAATTATAAACATTATCGAGGTCGGGTAAAGCCCTTTCCAAATATAAAGCAACAATGAAACGAAATCGACTACAATCCAGATGAGCCAGTGTTCAATAATTTTGCGCGCCAACATATAGGTGGCAACTATGCTTAAGGCTGTGGTAAACGAATCACCAAAAGGTACTGGAGAATCAGTAAAATGTTTTAAAATAAAGTAAATGATTAACCAAAGCGCAACTGAAATAAGTGTGAGCTTGTAAAGCTGGCTTTTATCGATACAGCTTACCGGTAAGTTTTGTTTGCCATTTTGGGTTTGTTTTCCCTTTGCCCACAGTACCCAACCATAAATACTAACCCATACATAATAAACTTGTAAGCCCATGTCGGCATAAAACTTCGACACAAAAAATACGTAGCAATAAAGCAACGAAGTGAGCAATCCAAGCAGCCAGGTTGCAATGTTTTGTTTAATTGAGAAGAAAACATATAAAATGCCAAGAATAGAACCGGTTATTTCGACCCAGTTTGAGCTTAGCCACAAATAAAATTGATCACTCATTGTAGGTGCCCTTCAAAATGGCATCGTATTTCGATGCATTGTTGATAATTTCGAGTGCTTTTTGAATTTCGGTATCGTTTGCGTTAATAATGCTGTAAAACTCACTCGAATTCCACAAGTCGCGGGCAATAATTGCTTTTATATGCCTTTTTGCGTGGTCGGTAATAAACTTAATGGAGGCTGCATCGCGTTCAATATTTTTTTCATCGCCATTAGCCCAAAGCTGTTCAAGCATATCGTTGCTTACTTTGAAGTTTGCTTTGTATGCTTCGAATGTTGGATAAAGTTTTGTCAATCTGTCTCGATTATTATCCATATAGTCGATAACAAATTGGTTAACAACACTGGCCCTTACCAATTGGTTGTAGTAACTGTAGTTCGACGACGTATCGATTGGAACAAAAATATCGGGGATGATTCCGCCACCACCAAAAACTGTACGTTGGTTGATGATTGTCTTGTATTCGAGGCTGTCGGCAACATGTAAACTGTCGCGGTTAAAAAGTTCGCCACTGTTTACGCGCTCTATGTAATCGTTACGGTAATCTTTTACTCCGTTTTCGTATGGTTTTTGTATGCATCGGCCACTCGGGGTGTAGTAATGGGCAGTGGTAAGCCTTACCATCGATAAATCAGTTAAATAATATGGCTGTTGAACGAGGCCTTTCCCGAACGAACGGCGTCCGATTATAATTCCTCTGTCCCAGTCTTGAACAGCACCGGCAACAATTTCGCTGGCCGAAGCCGATCCACCGTCGATCAAAACTGCAAGTTTGCCATTTTCAAATTCGCCTTCGGTGGTAGCCAAATAATCTTTTTTCGGATTACGAAGCCCTTCTGTATAAACGATTAGCTTTTGTGCCGATAGGAAATGATCGGATATTTCGTGGGCCGATTTAAGGTAGCCACCGCCGTTCCCTCTTAAGTCGAGAACCAGATTTTGTAGTTTGTATTGGGCTTTTAAATCAATAATTGCTTTTACAAACTCTTCGGTTGTAGTGGCCGAAAAACGGTTGAGTTTTATGTAGCCGGTCTTGTCGTCGAGCATATACGATGCATCGAGACTGAAGATTGGAATTTTATCGCGTATGATTACAAAATCTAAAAGCTTTTTCTCACCTTTACGTAAAATTCGAATACTTACTTTTGTGCCCTTTTCGCCCCTTAAACGGTCAAAAACCATTTGGTTGGTCAGCCCAATTCCTGCAACAGGTTCATTGTCGATAAACATGATGCGGTCGCCCGCTTGTAAGCCTACTTTTTCGGAAGGCCCGCCGGGGATGGTTTGTACAACCATTAATGTGTCGCGTAATATGTTGAACGATATGCCAATACCATCGAAGCTACCCTGTAGGGGTTCGTTCATTTTTTCCACCTCATCTTTCGAAATATAAACCGAGTGTGGATCAAGTTCGCTAAGCAAGTTGATAATCGCAACTTCGGTTAATTTTTCGAGGTCGGTCGAGTCAGCATAAAAGCTGTCGATCAATCGTAATAAACGTTGAAATTTTCTCGATTGGTCTTCAACGGCATAAGTGCTTGTAAATAAAACAATGAGGGAGATGATGATTGATATTGTGCGAACGTATATCTTCATTTGTTATGGATTTGATTCAAATTAAATAGAAAACAAATATAAAAGGTTTCTTTGCAGTAACAAAACCTTTGAGTTCCTATTATACTTCAATATTTAATCAATGAATGCTTTCATTTAGATTATTAGGGTGGTTTTTCACTTAAAAAATTGTTTGTTGCTTTGGTTAAAATATTTTCTCATGCATGTATTTTTGTTTTGAAGTAGCATAAGTTTTCGCCTGTTTAATCTCATGTTTTATTTATTTTTTATTCACAATTATGCAAAAAAATGTTAATAATTTAATGCATACATAATATGCCCAAACTATTTGTTTTGTTCTTTTAAGTGTTTAATTTGTTGTGTTGTTTGTTAAATGATAAAGCATTGGAAAATAAATACTTACTAGCCAAAATTTGTAGAAATTCGAATTACTTAAATTCATTCACATGAAAAAATCAATTAAGAAAATTTCAATTTTACTTTTTGCAGTACTGATAGGTGCTGTATCGTTATTTGCTCAGGTTACCACTTCGAGCATGCAAGGGCAAGTATATGGCGATGACAATTCGCCACTGCCCGGAGCAACAGTAATTGCTGTGCATCAGCCTTCGGGGACGCAATATGCGGCCATAAGCAATTCCGAGGGTCGTTTTAACCTTCAAGGTATGCGTCCCGGTGGGCCATACGAAGTTCGAGTTAGCTTTATTGGCTATACTTCGACTACTTATCAGGATATTACCCTTTATCTTGCCGAGTCGTTTATGTTGAACGCTGTTTTGCGCGAAAGTGTAACCGAAGTTGTTGAAGTAGTAGTTGTTGGTGCTAAACCATCGGCTTTTGGTACCGATAAAACAGGTGCTACAACCAATATTTCGAACGAGCAAATGAGCATGGTGCCAACCATTAGCCGAAGTGTCTCCGACATTGCACGCTTGTCGCCCTATGCCAACGGAATGAGTTTTGCCGGCGGCGATGGCCGTTCAACAAACTTTACTGTCGATGGTGCAAACTTCAATAATAATTTTGGTTTGTCTTCGAATTTACCTGGTGGTGGAAACCCTATATCGTTGGATGCTATCGAGGAAGTACAAGTAGTGATTGCTCCGTATGATATACGTCAAACTAATTTCATAGGTGGTGGTATCAATGCAATTACCAAATCAGGCACAAACACATTCAAAGGTTCTGCTTATACTTATTTTAATAACCAGAATATGAGGGGAAACAAAATCGGCGATGTTGATTTTGGTGAACGTGACATTGAGTCTAGAACAACATACGGTATTACATTTGGTGGCCCAATCATCAAAAATAAATTGTTCTTTTTTGTAAACGGCGAATACGAAGTACGTCCTGGTCAGGTCGTAACTTGGAGGCCATCGGAAGACGGTGTAGCTAATATTGAACAGTCGCTTTCGCGTGCAAGTACGTCGGACATGGAAAAAGTAAAACAACATTTAATGCAAGAATACGGATATGATGTTGGTTCGTATACTGATTATCCCGCTGATGAGAGCAACAGAAAACTTCTTGCCCGTATCGACTGGAACATTAACGATGATAATAAACTAAGTGTAAGGTACAACCACACCAAGAATCAGGGATGGAACCCTACAAACGGTAACTCAACCGATGGTGGTTTCCGCAACAGAGCCATGAACCGCATTTCACAGCATTCTATGGCTTTTTCAAATTCTATCTATTCAAGCGATAACATTGTAAATTCAGTTTCGCTTGATTTAAACAGCAGATTATCTGAAAAGGTATCTAACCAGTTTCTCACAACGTACACAAAGATTAACGATATACGCGGTTCTAACTCTGAACCTTTCCCATTTATTGATATAATGAAAGGAGTAAATGATGACGGAACACAGATATTAGAACCATATATTTCTGCTGGTTATGAGCTTTTTACATGGAACAACGGCGTGAATAACAATATTTTCAACATTACAAATAACACTACATTTTATTTAGATAACCATAAAATTACCGCGGGAGTTGGTTATGAACACCAAATGGCCAATAATTCATATATGCGTAATGGAACAGGCTATTACCGCTATGCCAGTCTCGACGATTTTCTGAATCAAGCTGCACCAAGGGATTTTGCATTAACATATGGTTACGATGGTGAGACCAATCCCGCAGCAGAAGTTGCGTTTAATCAAATAGGTATTTATGCGCAAGATGAATGGAACCTTTCTCAATTCTTTAAATTAACTTATGGAGTTCGTGCCGATTATTTACGTTATGTTGATAATTTAATCAGGAACAATGCTATTTATGAGTTGGATTTTGGTGGGAAAAAAATTGATACTGGTGTATGGCCTACTGCAAAAGTTCAATTATCTCCTCGAGCAGGTTTTTCGTGGGATGTAACAGGTGACCAAAAATTGAAATTACGTGGTGGTACAGGTATTTTCACCGGAAGGTTACCTTTGGTGTTTTTTACCAATATGCCTACCAATTCAGGTATGGTTCAAGGTAGTTATGCTGCTGTTACTAAGTATAGTAAAGAAGGAGATGGTGCTATTGACAGTGTTGATCCAGTGCTTGAAACATTGGCTGGACCAATGATTACCGATGTTGATGAAATGATAAGCAGGCTGAATTTGCAAAATACAATTACTCCTGAAGACGGAGCATTACCTCGCGACGTTAATGCAGTTGATACAGATTTCAAAATGCCGCAGGTTTGGAAAACTTCTTTGGCTTTGGATATTGATGTGCCGGCTTCATTCCCTCTTTCTATTACCATTGAAGGTATCTATACAAATAATATCAACGGGGTAATGTTGAAAAACTATAATTTGAAAGAGCCCGATAATAGCTGGATGCGTTTTAGTGGAGCTGACGATAGGTATATTTATCCTGAGCTTAGTGAAATTGAATATGCTTCAAGAGCAGCCTATGTACTTACAAACACCAACGAAGGATGGGGCGCAACCGGTAACATAACACTAACTGCAGAGCCTGTGAAAAACTTGAATTTAATGGCTGCTTTCACCATTACCGAATCTAAAGAAGTTTCTGGTATGCCGGGTAGCAACGCAGCATCAGCATATAATGGCCTTATTCAGGTTAATGGACCTCATATCCCCTGGGTTCAACGTTCACAATATGTTATACCTGCTAAAGCAATTGCTTCGGTATCATACAAATTACCTTACGCCAAC
>DAOSWJ010000090.1:0-10618 GCA_035380005.1 Prolixibacteraceae bacterium
TTAACAGGTATTTTTCTATTCACCTTTATTCTTAAGTCAAAAAAATCGGACAATGGCTGACCACTTGATGTTTGCTTGGGCATTACTATACCAACTGCTTTTTGAGGTTCGGGATATTCGGGCAATAAAACAGGCGTGATATAATCGAATTTAGGTATTTCGCGTTTTATCAAAATCTTTTTATTGGGATAGCGATACTGTCTGGTTCACCATAAATTATGGACAGCCTCCATTGCCTGACGGGTTTCATCGGCGGTTTCAACAGCCTGTAAAGTATCAAGTAATATGTTTATGTTACTGGTCATAGCTTCTTCGTAAGGCAAACCGCTTTCGACTGCTTTCATGCCCAATAGTATTCCCAAACGGTTTGAGTAATCATCTTCAGGCGAAAAAGCAGAGTATCTCTCGGCAATAAATGGAATACTTGAAGCCCCATACCAAGTTGAAATTTCGTGCCAAAGCGATAAATAATAGGTTATATTACCGGCCAGTAAAGCTGCTTCATTCAATGAAAAATTGTCAGGAATAGAAATCTCCAATTTTTTAACACCAGCTTCGTAACCAAGTTTTATCTCGGTTTTTTTGCCTCGGTTTTCATTAATAGTTTGAAATAAATAAGCAGTCCAATCGGCTTGATCGCGTAAGTGTCCCAAATCAACAAAACCGCCCCTTTGTGTATAAATAATTCCATTCCCCTCGGCATTTTCCCCTAAGTATTTATGCTGTCCTACATCAACTCTCCCGGCTACTTCGCCTAATCGATAAAACGGGATTCCCCACACTCCAATATCGTAACCAAACGAACAACAAGTTCGGATAATACGTGGTGGACATTTATAAGACTTTTCAACTGAATTGGAGCGAACAGGCTTAGCAAAACCTGTAATAACCAAGCATATAAATAATAAAAAAGACAAATTCCGCATCTTGTTCGAAAAATTGATTACTGATACAAAATTAAATTTTTTAGGCAGAAACAAGTCATTGATGATTATCATATAAGCTAAAATAAAATTTTTCGATATTAAGCCTTCAATTTAAAAATGCTTTTACCATGAATACGAATGATTATATTGCACGCGAAGCACAATTTGGTGCACACAATTACCACCCGCTACCTGTAGTTTTAGAAAAAGGCGAAGGTGTTTTTGTTTGGGATGTTGAAGGAAAAAAATACTACGATTTTTTATCGGCTTACTCGGCAGTAAACCAAGGGCACTGCCATCCGCGGCTGGTAAAGGCTTTGAGCGAACAAGCTTCGAAACTGGCATTGACTTCGCGCGCCTTTTACAGCAATAAACTTGGCGAGTGGGAAGAATTCATGCATCATTTTTTTGGCTACGACAAAATGCTGCCCATGAACTCGGGAGCCGAAGGAGTAGAAACTGCTTTAAAATTAGCACGTAAATGGGCTTACAAAGTAAAAGGCATAGCACGCGAAAAAGCTAAAATTGTTGTATGTAACGGTAATTTTCATGGGCGCACCATCACCATTGTGTCCATGTCGAGCGATCCGGATGCCTACAACGAGTATGGCCCTTACACCCCTGGATTTGTAAATATTCCTTACAACGATGTAGTCGCACTTGAACATGCTCTATCTGACCCCGATGTGGCTGCATTTTTAACAGAGCCCATACAAGCCGAGGCCGGGGTTTTTGTACCCGAAGACGGATTTCTAAAAGCTGCACGCGATTTATGCGATCAGTACAATGTGCTGTTCATTGCCGACGAAATACAAACAGGGATTGCCCGAACCGGCAAGATGCTAGCTGTTGACCACGAAAACGTACGCCCCGATATTCTCATTTTGGGCAAAGCAATTTCGGGAGGCATGTACCCTATTTCGTGCGTATTGGCCAATAACGAAATAATGCTAACCATTAAACCCGGAGAACATGGCTCGACTTATGGCGGTAACCCTATTGCAGCTGCTGTGGCTATGGAGGCACTTCAAATTATAAAAGACGAGAAATTGGAAGAGAACGCCAGTAAAATGGGAGAACTGTTCCGCAGCGAAATGAGCAAATTCGACTCACCTTTTATAGCCGAAGTAAGGGGCAAAGGTTTGCTAAACGCAATTACCATTAAACCCAATAACGGCAAAGAAGCTTGGGATGTGTGTTTAGCTATGAAAGATGAGGGAGTAATAGCAAAACCAACACATGGTCACATCATCAGGTTTACACCTCCATTAACTATAAATAAAGAGCAAATGATGGATGCAATAGAACGAATAAAAAAAGCAATGAAAAAATTCTAGAAATATACTTCAGAATGGATGTTTTCAACCGATATGCCTTTGTCAGTCAGGATATCATAAACTTCGAAAATCATATCACAATTGCCGCACAAATATGCTTTTGTATTTTGCGGCAATTTTTGTTTTCTTAAATAATCGCTTACCCTGCCATTGAAATCACCACTACTTTCGCGCGAAGTACACAACACGTATTTTTCTAATGAGTATTCACGTCTATCATAAGCTTCAATTTTTCCTCTCACGCCATGAACCAATTGGTAATTTTGCAAATGGTTACTTTTTATTATTGAATGAAAAGGCGATATTCCTGTGCCACTTGCAACAAACAATCGGAAAGAATTGTCATCGGCAATATCATTAGCAAACGTACCCATTGGGCCATTTACACGCAACAAATCGCCAGTTTTCAGCCTTTTAAGCCTTTTACTCACAATGCCGTTCGCCACCTCTTTAACCAGAATTTCGAGATATTGATCAGTATTTGCACTGTAAATTGAATATTCGCGAGCCTGTTGGTCGGCTCCAACTGCAACCGACAAATATTGTCCCGGGATAAAAGCTAAATTGTTACGATCGAAACGAACAACAAAAGCGGTAGGGCTTAACATGCGTATATGATGTACTTTAAATGAAGTTGTTCCGACAACAATTTCATTTGATTTTTGGCTAAAAAATTTGTTCATTTAAAAAAATTTCAAAACTACAATGGCATCAAAACATCTTTCAAATGAAAAAGTTTGCCATTAACCGATGAATATTGGCAGTTTATCGAACAAACTATTGCCACAAATAAATATAGGCCTATTTTTGAAGCATAAAATTCATTCATTATGGAAAAGAAAAACATAGTTAACGGACGCAGGTTCTTTTTTGGGTTTATTTTGTTGTTGATTGGGGTAGCAATGATTTTGGGGCGTTCGGGAATACTGGATTACGAAATCTATGATTTTCTGATGTCGTGGAAAATGTTATTGGTTGCTATAGGTGCTTATGTATTTATAAGCGGCAACCGCGGTGCCGGAATAATTGTTATGGGGCTGGGTGCATTTTTTATGCTCCCCGACATATTTCGCGACTATCATCAGATCAAACGATATTTCTGGCCATCGATAATCCTCTTGGTAGGTTTAGCAGTAATGTTTGGCGATCGAAAAAAAAAGCACTTCAGTAAAGATCATTACCGGCGATTTACCGAAAGCATACCCAATGCCAACAGCGATTATTTCGACGAAACCATCATTTTTGGAGGAAGAGAAATCAACATGTCGTCGTCGGCATTGATAGGAGGTCGTTCGACAGCCATTTTCGGTGGTATGGAAATAGATTTACGCCAGTGCCAAATTTCGCCCGAAGGATGTAAAATTGACCTTACAACCATGTTTGGAGGCAACGTAGTAAAGGTCCCCAACGATTGGACCATTTTAAATAAGGTAACTACCATTTTTGGAGGCTATAGCGATTTGCGTATCAAAGACCCATCGTACGCCCCCAACCCTGCAAAAACAATAATTCTTACAGGTGTTTGCATATTTGGAGGTACCGAAGTTCGAAACTACGACAAAGCACATTAACACACTGAACAATGAAGCATCCTTTTCTCAAAAGCCCGTTACTGATAGTTTGGTACCTTGTTTTCTGGATCATTTTATCAGTAATACAGTTTTTTCTTGAACGGAACATTTTTGAGCTAAGTTTGGCTGTTACATTGGTAGATGTAATAATATCGAATACCATTTTTGCCATTCTGGGAATAGGAATTTGGTACGTAGTACTTGGCAGCAACGACGAAAATAAAAGTCAGCTGTATGTAGTAGGCTACCACCTTTTCGCAATGGCATTTTTGGTTTCGTTTTGGATGTGGCTCACCAATCAAATCGACATTGCTTTGTTCGATGCCGACACGATTAAAGAACACATGAAAAAAATTATACCAAGTAAAGCCGGACTGGGTGCTTTAATTTACATGCTTATTGCTATTTTATATTATACATTTATTTATTCGAGCCGTTTGCAGGATAAACTTAAAGAAGAAGCCAAACTAAAGGAATTGGTTACACAAACACAACTCAACGAGTTAAAAATGCAAATCAATCCGCATTTCTTGTTCAATAGTTTAAATTCGGTTTCGTATTTAACCATTACCGAACCCGAAAAAGCGCAGGAAATGGTAATAAAACTATCGTCGTTTTTACGATATTCGCTTAAACATAAGCAAAATCAGTTAGTTACTTTATCGCAAGAAATAGAACACATAAAATTGTATCTCGAAATCGAAAAGGTAAGGTTTGGAGATAAACTCCATGCTACTTTCGATATTGAAGAATGTGAAAAATGCAGTATTCCGAATATGATACTGCAACCACTTTACGAGAATGCAATTAAGTACGGCGTTTACGAAACCACAAGCCAGGTAACCATTTCAACTACAGCAAAAAAAGAAAAAGATTTATTAATATTTACAATTAGTAACAATTTCGACAGCGATGCAATTGTAAAAAAAGGCGAAGGCATCGGGCTTTTCAATATCAGGCGCCGATTAGGATTGGTTTATGGAAACACAACTTTATTAAGCATAAAAAACGAGAATCAAATTTTTACTGTAACTTTGGAAATACCACAAAACAAAAAGTACCATGAGTGATAAAATTACATGCATTATTATTGAAGATGAGGCTCTTGCCAGAAATTTACTTAAAAAATACCTGGCCGATCACGAACAAATTGAACTTATCGACGAATGCGAAAACGGTTTCGACGGGCTAAAAGCTATCAACGAAAAGAAACCACAATTGGTATTCCTCGATGTGCAAATGCCAAAATTAACCGGCTTCGAAATGCTAGAATTGCTAGAGCATCGACCCGAAATTATTTTCACAACAGCCTACAACCAATACGCCATAAAAGCATTTGAGCAACATGCAGTTGATTATTTATTGAAACCTTTTCCAAAAGACAGGTTGTTTTTGGCAATTGACAGGGCCATTGAAAAAATAAGAACAAATACACAAAGCGAAACACCTATCGACAAACTAACCGAAGAACCCGAGTCGGAATTTATTGAGAGGGTTGTTGTAAAAGATAAGAGTAAGATCCATATCATTCCTGTTGAACAAATACGCTACATTGAGTCGCTCGACGATTATGTGATGATTTACAACAAAGACCGCCGTTTTGTGAAGCAAAAAACCATGAAGTATTTTGAGAACAACCTGAATCCAAAGGAATTTGTTCGCATACATCGTTCATACATTGTAAAGGTTGACGAAATAGCCGAAATACAACAATACGAAAAAGAAGCACATATCGTGATTATGAAAAACGACCACACAAAACTAAAAGTGAGCAAAACCGGGTATAAAAATTTGAAAGAAGCACTTAACTTTTAAGCATAAAGCATACACAACAAAAAAAGGTTAACCATTCGGCTAACCTTTTTTTTATAAAGAAATTCGATCTATTCTTCTTTCTTTTCTGTTTCATCAGCAGCAGGCGTTTCGTCAGCTACAGGAGCTTCTTCAACTTTAGTCTCTTCTGCTTTTTCAACAGGTGCTTCAGCTTTCTTATCTTCTTTTACGGGTGCAGCAGCAGGTTTTTCAGCTGTTGTTTCAGCTTTTTTCTTTCCACCACGACGCCTGCGTGAAGAGCTTGCTTTAGCTTCTTTAGCAGCCAGCATGTTTTCGTTAAAATCTACCAACTCGATGATACACATTTCGGCGTTATCGCCTAAACGGTTACCAGTTTTTAGAATACGGGTATAACCTCCGGGACGATCGGCAATTTTAGCCGATATTTCGCGGAACAATTCCGAAACTGCGTCTTTATTTTGCAAGTAGCTAAAAACAACCCTACGGCTATGAGTAGTATCTTGCTTCGATTTGGTAATTAATGGTTCAACATACATTTTTAAGGCTTTAGCCTTTGCTACTGTAGTTGTAATCCTTTTGTGCAGTAAAAGCGAACTGGCCATGTTTGCCAACATAGCTTTACGATGAGCGCTTTTTCTGCCCAAGTGGTTGATTTTCTTATTATGTCTCATCGTTATCTTATTCCTTGTCTAATTTGTACTTAGTAATATCCATCCCAAAATTGAGGTTAAGGCCCGAAAGCAAGTCGTCGAGTTCGGTAAGCGATTTTTTACCGAAGTTACGGAACTTAAGCAAGTCGTTACGGTTGTACTGCACAAGGTCGCCAAGTGTTTCAACATCGGCAGCTTTTAAGCAGTTTAACGCACGAACCGAAAGGTCCATATCAACAAGTTTTGTTTTAAGCATTTGCCTCATGTGCAAAATTTCCTCATCGAATTCTTCGTTAGCAAATTTCTCGTCCGAATCGAGTGTTATCTTTTCATCGGAAAAGAGCATAAAGTGATAGATAAGTATTTTTGCAGCTTCTTTGAGAGCATCCTTTGGGTGTATCGACCCATCGGTATGGATTTCGAGCACCAACTTTTCGTAGTCGGTTTTTTGTTCTACCCTAAAGTTTTCAACTGCGAATTTTACATTCTTGATCGGAGTGTAAATTGAATCGATTGGAATAACTCCCAATTCCTCTTCGGCTGGTTTATTTTCCGAAGCAGGAACGTAACCACGGCCTTTACCAATGGTAATTTCCATTTGGAGCTTAACTGCAGGCTCCATTTCGCAAATTACCAGATCGGGATTAAGCACACTGAACCCCGACATGAACTTGTTCAAGTCGCCGGCAGTGAATTTATCTTGCCCAGTAATGGTTACCGATACTTTTTCGCTGTCGAAATCATCAATTTCCTTTTTAAACCTTATTTGTTTAAGGTTAAGGATAATTTCGGTAACGTCGTCGATTACACCTTTAATAGTGGCAAACTCATGCTCTACCCCTTCAATTTTAATAGTAGTAATTGCATAACCTTCCAACGATGATAACAAAATACGGCGCAGTGCATTACCAATAGTAATGCCATAACCAGGTTCGAGCGGACGGAATTCGAATTTACCTACTTTCTCGTCCGATTCGAGCATTATCACTTTGTCGGGTTTTTGAAAAGCTAATATTGCCATAGTTTTTTCTATAAGTTATTATTTCGAATACAACTCAACAATCAGTTGTTCTTTAATGTTTTCGGGTATCTCTTCACGTTCGGGAACGTTAAGGAATTTACCTGAAAGTGATTCGCTGTCCCACTCTAACCAAGCGCTTTTTGAATAGCGACGGCTGTTAAGCGAGTCGGTAATTACTTCAAGCGATTTCGATTTTTCGCGAACACCAACTACATCGCCAGCTTTTAAAGTGTACGAAGGAATGTTACAAACAGCACCATTTACGGTAATGTGTTTGTGCGAAACCAACTGACGGGCAGCTGAACGAGTTGGAGCAATACCAAGGCGGAAAACTACGTTATCGAGACGCGATTCGAGCAATTTCAACAAAATTTCACCGGTAATACCTTTAGAGCGGTGAGCTTTGTCAAAAATTTTGCGGAATTGGCGTTCAAGTACACCATAAGTATATTTCGCTTTTTGCTTCTCTTTTAATTGCACACCGTATTCCGAAACTTTACGACGGCGGCGCGCTTGACCATGGAAACCCGGTGGATAATTTTTCTTATCCAATACTTTATCGGGGCCATAAATAGGCTCACCAAATTTCCTGGCTATTTTTGACTTTGGTCCAATATATCTTGCCATTGTTTACCTTTTAAATGTCAATAAATTAAACTCGTCTTCTTTTTGCGGGGCGACAGCCGTTGTGTGGTAATGGAGTAACGTCAACAATTTCGGTTACCTGAATACCCATACTAGCAATGGCCCTAATGGCCGATTCGCGTCCGTTACCTGGTCCTTTTACATAAACCTTCACTTTACGCAAACCAAGGTCATAAGCAGTTTTTGCACACTCTTCGGCAGCTGTTTGAGCAGCATAAGGAGTATTCTTTTTTGAACCCCTGAAACCTTTTTTTCCAGCCGACGACCACGAGATTACTTCACCGTTGTCGTTTGCCAACGATACGATAATATTGTTGAACGAAGAGTGGATGTGTGCTTGACCAGTGGCCTCCACTTTAACGACTCTCTTTTTTGAAGTTCCTGACTTTTTTGCCATAATCTTTCACCTAATTATTTAGTCGCTTTCTTTTTATTTGCAACAGTTTTACGTTTACCTTTACGTGTACGTGCATTGTTCTTGGTACTTTGACCACGTACGGGTAAACCAATACGGTGGCGGATACCGCGATAACAACCAATGTCCATTAAACGTTTGATGTTCAACTGTACTTCAGAACGCAATTCACCTTCAACACGGTATTTCGACGAAATTTCGCCACGAATAGCTTGAAAATCATCATCGTTCCAATCTTGAACTTTCTTGTTTATATCAACACCTGCTGCTTCAAGAATTTTCTTTGCACTACTACGTCCAATACCATAGATATAGGTTAACGCGACTTCACCGCGTTTATTATTTGGAATATCTACACCAACTATACGAGCCATAGTGATTTCTTTAATTAAATTTAGTAATTAACCCTGACGTTGTTTAAACTTTGGGTTCTTCTTATTGATCACGTATAAACGCCCTTTGCGACGTACTATTTTGCAGTCAGCGCTACGTTTTTTAATTGATACACGTACTTTCATCCGATTATATTTTTATCTTGGATTTTCATCCGTAACTGTAATTTTCTTAAAAATCGCCACAAAAGTAAACAATTTATTGAATAATTAAGAAAATTTCCAGTCAATCAAATAATTACTTATATCTAAATATAATCCGACCTTTGGTCAGATCGTATGGAGACATTTCAACTTTCACTTTGTCGCCCGGCAAAATTTTGATGTAGTGCATCCTCATTTTGCCCGATATATGCGATGTGATCACATGTCCATTCTCCAGTTCAACTCTAAACATTGCGTTCGACAATGCTTCGATAATGGTTCCGTCTTGTTCAATTGAAGGCTGTTTTGCCATAAATTGTTTGTTTTAAAATTACGCTTTTGATTTACTAATTTCTTTGCATCGCAACAAATTGGAATGGGTAGCAAAACTTTAAAATTTCACCTGCCATGAACACACCTCTGAAAATGGCAGGTGAAAAAATATTGTTTTCGTATTCGATGTTTGAATGAATGGCAACAAACTTTTACCAATCAGCCGCTTCGCACATCAATACTTTATGCTGTAGCATAAACTACTTATCAGTTTTGTTTAGAACTTTACGATGTTTCAACCTTAAGGTAACACACCGCACTGAAACCTTTTTGTTTAGATTGCAGAAGCACCACCTGCACGCCCCTTAATACGTCCCGATTTCATCAGTCCGTCGTAATGGCGCATAAGCAAATGACTTTCGATCTGCTGCAAAGTGTCGAGAATAACCCCAACAAGAATCAACAACGATGTACCTCCATAAAATTGAGCAAACGATGCGTTAACGCCAACCAGCATAGCAAAAGCAGGAAGAATAGTAACAAAACCCAAGAAAATTGATCCTGGCAATGTAATTCTCGACATTACTGTATCGAGAAATTCAACGGTTTTTTTACCCGGTTTTACACCTGGTATAAAACCACCGTTTTTCTTCATATCTTCGGCCATTTGAACCGGGTTAACGGTAACAGCTGTATAAAAATAAGTAAACAATATAACCATCACAAACATGGTAAAATTGTACCAAAATCCCGTGAAGTTGGAGAAAGCAGCTGCAAAACCACTTAAGGAATCGCCTCCAAATCCGGCAAGTGTAATGGGTACAAACATAATTGCCTGGGCAAAAATGATTGGCATAACACCTGCTGCGTTCACTTTTAATGGGATGTACTGACGTACGCCACCATATTGTTTATTGCCTACTATTCGTTTTGCATATTGAACAGGAATACGGCGAGTTCCTTGAACCAACAAAATAACCAACATAAATACTACAAAAAGCACAACGATTTCGATGAGCAATAACACCAGGCCACCGCCTGCTTGCTCTTCGAGCCTCGAAATGAATTCTTGCAATACCGATTGAGGTAAGCGAGCAATAATACCGATCATAATAATGAGCGATACACCGTTACCAATACCTCTGTCGGTAATTTTTTCGCCTAACCAAAGCACAAACATCGAGCCTGCCAACATAATAATTGTTGAGCTGATATCGAACATACGCCCGTGCAAAACAAATGCTTCGGGAGTATTGGCCAAGGTCATGTGTAGGTTGGTTAAGAATGCAGGGCCTTGGAAAATAAGAATTACCACTGTAAGCCAGCGGGTAATTTGGTTCATTTTGTTTCGCCCCGATTCGCCTTCTTTTTGGAGGCGTTGGAAATAAGGAACTGCTATAGTTAATAACTGGATAATAATAGAAGCTGTGATGTAAGGCATAATACCTAA